>JAHWJO010000130.1 GCA_019348365.1 Armatimonadota bacterium
ACCTCGTATCCCGCTTCCGAGAGGCGCGGCACTTCGCGGAAGAGGAAGTCCACCAATTCCTGCGGGTCGCGGCGCATGCGGGAGGTGGAGACCTCCCCCTCGAAGGCATTGAAGCTTCCGCGCTTGATCTGGAGTTGAATCCTCAACTCGCGCGGCTCCTCGATCCCGCCGTCCCCCGCCAACGCAATGACCGGGCCGAGGGCACAGCACCCCTGGTACACCTTCGCCTGCGGAAGGTAGAGGGGATTTTCCCCCTCGATGGACCGCGAGCTCACGTCGTTCCCCACCGTGTAGCCGACGATCTCTCCCGACGCGCTGACGACGCAGCACAGTTCCGGCTCCGGCACGTCCCAGCCCGAATCCTCGCGGATGCGGATCGGGTGGCCGGGGGGGACAGTCCGTCGGGCGGTGGCTTTGAAGAACAATTCCGGGCGGTCCGCCGAATAGACGAGGTCGTAGAAGCTGCCGCCGCTCACCGACTCCTCCATCCGCGCGACCTTGCTCCGCTCGTAAGTCACCCCCGCGCCCCAGACTTCCTGGTTCTGGAGCGGGGCCAGGGGGAGCAGCCGGTGCTCCTCCATGTGATAGTTCATGTCCATCCGCCGAAGCGTGCCGGAGTCGTCCGGCTGTCCGGGCTCCAGAATCGCCTGGACGCTCTCGTACGTCTCCGCCGTGTACGGCCGGATCTGTTGCTCTCCGGCGGGGGCCTCCACCAGGATGAACGGGGTATCCCAGAGCTTGGCGAACGGGGAAGTTTCCAGGGCGCGCGCGACCGCCTCCCGCGCGAAATCCAGGGCATTCGGGCGGGCCAGCCATGCATCCAAGTCCGGGAACGGCTCTCCCCCCGCTTCCAGGCGGTGGATCCAACCCTCCTCGCTCACGGCACCGAGCGCGGGCCGGTTCGCCCCCGGTTCGATGTAACGGCAGATACGCACTTAACTCCTCCTTCGGAGGAGTTAAGAATGATGAATGATGAGTTATAGGTGATGAAAGAAAATCCCCTCGGCCCAAAGTCATACACTTCGGCAATAGTGGGTGGTATTCATCACTCATAACTCATCATTCGTCATTCTTAACCTCCCGCGCGGTCGAAGTAGATCGTCTTGTACTGGGTGAAGAACTCTTTGGCGGCCTGGCCCTGCTCGCGGCTGCCGCTGCTGCTCCCCTTCATCCCGCCGAAGGGGGCCTGCGGCTCCACCCCTGCGGTCTCGCCGTTGATGCGGAGGAGCCCCGCTTCCAGCTTGTCGGCGGCGGCGAGCGCCTTGTTCAAGTCGCGGGTGAAGATGGACGCGGAGAGGCCGAACTTCACGTTGTTCGCCACCCGCACCGCCTCGTCGAAATCCTTCACGCGGATGACCGCCAGCACCGGCCCGAAGACCTCCTCCTGCGCCACAGTGGAATCGGGCTTCACCTCATCGAGCACCGTCGGCGCGACGTAGTGCCCCTTGTCGTAGTCGCCGCCGGAGAGGGACTTCCCCCCCGCCACGAGCTTCGCGCCGGACCGCACCGCCGACTCCACCGCCTGGAGGATCGACTCCCGCTGCCCCTCGGAGACGACCGGCCCGAGGTACGGACCCTCGCCCATCGCGGTCGCCTCCAGCCCCGGCCCGGCCTTCAGCGCCTCCGCCGATTCCTTGAGCTTCCGGGTGAACTCGTCCGCCACCGACTCGACCACAATGGCGCGGCTGGTGGCGGTGCATTTGTGCCCGGCGGAGCGCATCGCGCCGCTCAGGGTCAGCTTCACCGCCTGATCGAGGTCCGCGTCCTCCATCACGAGCACCGGGTTCTTGCCGCCCATCTCCAGCTGGTACTTCTTTCCATGCTCCGCACACATCGCGGCGATCTTCCCGCCCACCTCGCACGAGCCGGTGAACGAGATCGCGCTTATGTCCGGGTGGGTGCAGATCGCGTTGCCGACCGACCCGCCCGGCCCGTGCACCAGGTTGAACACGCCCGCAGGGAACCCCGCCTCGTGGAAGATTTCGGCGATGAGCGTGGCGGTGTACGGCGCCAGGCTGGCGGGCTTCAGGACGACCGTGTTCCCGTAGATGAGCGCGGGCGCAGCCTTCCAGATCGGGATGGCGACGGGGAAGTTCCACGGCGTGATGAGCCCCACCGCCCCGAGCGGCACCCGCTTCGTGATGAGGAGCGTCTGCGGGTTCATCGCGGAGGGCAGCACCTCCCCGATGGCGTGCATCCCCTCGTTGGCGTAGTAGCGGAGGAGGACGACGCCGCGCTGGGTCTCGCCCTTGCTCTCCCACAGCAGCTTGCCTTCCTCGCGCGTCAGCGCCCGCGCCACTTCGTCCAGCCGCTTCTCCAGCAGATCGGCGGCCTTATAGAGGAACGTGCCCCGCTGCGCGCCGCTCAGGTCCCGCCACGCCGGGAACGCCGCTTTCGCCGCTTCGGCGGCGCGCCGGGCATCGGTCTCGTCGCTTTTCGGGAACGCGCCGATGAGGTCGTCCCGGTCCGCCGGGTTGCGATCCTCGAACGTGGCCCCGCTCGCCGCCGGGACCCATTCGCCGTTGATATAATTTTCAAATCGATTCAAGATTCTTCTCTCCGTGAGGGTATGGCCCTCGGCCCTGATCGCATCTTACCCTTTTTCCCAGAGATCCACCTTGCCGGGAATCAAATACCCCTCTCCCGCCATGAATACATGGGGAGAGGGGCAGGAGTGGGAGGGGTTATCTGCGTTCATCTGCGGTTCCAAAGCGTTTTATCTGTGTTCATCCGTGTTCATCTGTGGTTTCATAAGGGGTTCTCTGCGTCTCTGCGGTGAAAAAGGCTTTACCCCCCGGCAACGGCAATAGACGCCCGGCCCTCTTCATACCACTCCCCCAGGCGGCGGAACCGCTCGTACCGGGACTGCACCAGGTCCCCCCCGGAGAGCCCTTTCAGCTCGCTCAGATGGCGCTGGATCGAGGCTTTGACCCGCCGGGCGGTCTCGTCGTAGTTGCGGTGCGCGCCGCCCATGGGCTCCTCGATGACCTCGTCCACCACGCCGAACCGAAGGGCGTGCTCCGCCGTCAGCTTCAGCGCCTCCGCCGCTTCGGGGGCGCGGTCGGGGTCGCGCCAGAGGATCGCCGCGCACCCTTCCGGCGGGATGATCGAATAGATGGAGTGCTCCAGCATGGCGACGCGGTTCGTGGTGGCGATGCCGACGGCCCCGCCGCTCCCCCCCTCGCCGATGACGATGCTCATCGTGGGGATCTTGAGCAGGGCGAAATCGCGCATGTTCCGGGCGATGGATTCGCTGATGCCCCGCTCCTCGGCCTCCACGGTGCAGTCCGCCGCCGGGGTGTCCACGAAGCAGAGCAGGGGGCGACGGAACTTTTCCGCCATCTGCGCGAGCCGCAGGGCCTTGCGGTACCCTTCCGGCTTCGCGCTCCCGAAGTTGCGGTACGCCCGCTCCTTCGCGTCCCGGCCCTTCTGGTGGCCGATCACCATCACCCGCTCGCCGTCGAGCGTCGCCATTCCGCCCACCATCGCGGGGTCGTCGCCGAAATGGCGGTCTTCGTGGATCTCCACGAAATCGTCGAAGATGAGGCGGACGTAATCCATGGTGTAGGGGCGCAGTTCGTGGCGCGCCATCTGGACCTTGTCCCATGCGGAGAGGTTGGAGAAGATCTCGCGGGTGATGTGCTCCAGCAGCAGCTCCAGCTCCCGGATCTCCTCCGTGCGGTCCTCCCCGATCCCCTCGGTGATCTGCTTGAGGGAGGCGATGTTGGCTTCCACTTCCGCGATGGGCTTCTCAAAATCCAGGGCGTGACGACGCATCCGGTTCACCTCTCCAATCTCGACCGACAGCAGGGGATGGTCCTTCGCATCCAACAGTTTCATAAGCGCTTCGGGCATGGGAACCTCACTTCCTGCTGCCGATTGCCCGCAGCTTGTGTCCGAAAGGACGGGGTAAAACATGATCATGTAGAACCGCTTCGACGGGAAACACAGAGCCCGCCGGTCAAGCGGTCCAGTCCAATAGTTTTTCGAGGGTCGCCTTCAAGTCCTTCCGGGGAACGACTCGATCCACCATTCCCCGGTCCTGCTGAAACTCGGCGGTCTGGTAGTTGGCGGGCCGCCGCCCGACGTGCGCCTGGGCCTGCTTGGAGACCCGCGATCCCGTAAAGCCGATGGTCGCCCCCGGCTCGGCGAGCGTGAGGTCCCCCAGCGACGCCCACGAGGCGTACACCCCGGCCATCGTCGGGTCGGTGAGGAGCGAGATGAAGAGCAGGCCGAGGTCGTGGTGACGGGCGAGGGCGACGCTCGTCTTGGGCATCTGCATGAGGCTCAGGATGCCCTCGTACATGCTCGCCCCGCCGCCCGTGCCGCTGACGAGCAGGACGGGCAGCCGCTCGTCCACCGCCCGCTCGACGGCGCGGGTCAGCCGCTCCCCCACGACGGAGTTCATCGCCCCGGCGCGGAACCGGAAGTCGGTCAGCCCCATGGAGACCCGGTGTGCGCCGATGGAGCCGCAGCCGGAGACGGCGGCATCGGTCAGGCCGGTCTTCTGCCGATCCTTCTCCAGCTTTTCCGGGTACTCCGGGAACCCCAGGGGGTCGGAGGAGCGCAGGTCCGCGTCCCATTCGGAGAAGGACCCCGGCTCGGTGAGCATCTCGATGCGCTCCCACGCGGTGAGGCGGTGGTGGTAGTCGCAGTGGGGGCAGACCTTCAGGTTCCGCTCCAGGTCGCGCACGAAGACGATCCGCTCGCACCGCTCGCACTTGGACCAGAGGCCCTCGGGTAAATCGGATTCCGGTTTGTGACGGGAGAACCAACCGCCGGGCGGCATCGCGCGCTCCTTTCCGCTCGAAGGGGGGCATCGAAGGGCAACCTGGGCCGGTGACGGCGTTTTCACTACAGAGGATCTGTAGCGTTTCGGCCCTTCAGGATAAATGCTCCTTCTGGTTTCTCTGATGAGGCATTATAGCATTTCACGTACTCCCGTGCCCAACCGCGCCGGTCGGGCAGACTATCAAGGGATCCGGAATCGGGAGAAAGGAGGTGAGTAGAATCGGCGGGCGCATTCCGCTAAGATGACGGTGTTCATCCCCGTTAAAATAAAGATTTACGATGACGGTGTCCTCACCGGTTCCCAAGTGCTGCCAGGTCGGGCGACGACCCGCTCCCCTGGCCGTTCAGACCGGATCAAGGAATCGGCTCCGCGTTGCGCGAAGGAGGAGGGGGAGACATCGGCTGTCCTCGCCTGCTCCCTCACCGCCTCTTGCAAGGAATTCTATGAATCTGGACGACCTCCGGCGTGAGATCGACGCCGTCAACATGGAGATGCTGCGGCTGCTCAACCGCCGGGCCGAGCTGGCCCGGCAGGTCGGGGAAGCCAAACGGCGCGTCGAGGAGGAGAAGGTTCAAAACGGCGAGCCGGTCACCGTGACACCCTTCTTCGCGCCGTCCCGCGAGCGGCAGATCTTCGAGCGGCTCGCCGAGGCCAACGCCGGCCCGCTCTCCGATGACGCCGTCTCGGCCATCTTCCGCGAAATCATCTCCCAGTGCCGCGCCCTGGAAGAGCCGATGCGCGTGGCCTACTGGGGGCCGCAGGGGAGCCACAGCCACCTCGCCGCGCTGCGACAGTTCGGCACCGCCGCCGAATTCTGCCCCGTCGTCTCCATCGAGGCCGTCTTCGATCAGGTGGAGAAGCGGCTGACGCAGTACGGGGTCGTTCCCGCCGGGAATTCCATCGAAGGGGTGATGTCGCGCACGCTGGACCTCCTGGCGCGGCGCGAGCCCCGGATCTGCGTGGAGACCTACCTGCCCATCAGCTACGATCTCCTCTCCCAGTGTCCCGTGCTGGAAGGCGTGGGACGGGTGTACGCAAGCGCGATGCCGCTGGCGCTCTGCTCCGGCTGGCTCGCCCAGCACCTCCCCGGCGGCGAGCTGATCGAAGTCCCCTCCATGTCCCACGCCATCGACGCCTGCCTGCAAGACCCGGAGGGAGCGGCCATCGCCCGCCCCATGGACGAGCGCCATGACGGCCTCTCGCTCCTCCAGTCTCATATCGAGGACGACCCCCGCACGAAGGGCCGGTTCTTCACCATCGGATTCAATCCCCCGGAGCGCTCGGGCCGGGACAAGACCTCGCTGCTCATCACCGTCCATCACCAGCCCGGCTCGATGGTCCGCGCGCTGGACGTGTTCAGCCGCCACGGAGTCAACATCCTCTTCATCCAGTCGCGCCATGCCCTGCGGAGGCCGAACGTGTACCGCATCTTCGTGGATCTTCAGGGATACCTCGATGATACGGACATCGCCGAGGCGCTGGCGGAGATGCGGCGGGAGCGCATCCTCTATGAAGTCCTGGGCTCCTACCCGGACGCGCTCCCCCCCGTGGACGAGCCGACGGATTAGATGTTGGGAAATTAGGGAGTTGGGAAATTAGGGAGTTGGGGGTCGGGTGTGAAGGGGAGGCCAGGGAAAAGGGGAGGACAACGGAGAAATCGAGGCAGGTCGGGCCGTGCGTTACCGCTTCCGGACGCATCTGCATCATAATCTCTCCGTCGGTTTCCCGGTTCTGCAAAAGGGAATTTTTTTTCCTCATAGTCTCATCAACAGGATCAAAGGGGTAACCCGATCCTCTGAAGAGCTATTGCGAGACACTTTACTGATCACTGAAAATAAGTTCAGGAGAACCCCCGCATGGCGCAATGGGTCCGCCTGCCCGTCCTGGGGCAGACGATGGAAGAAGGCACAATCCTCCGTTGGTTCAAGCAGGAGGGCGAGGCCGTTGTAAAAGGCGAGCCGCTCGCGGAGATTCTGACCGACAAGGTCAATATCGAGATGGAAGCGCCGGAGGGCGGCGTCCTGCTCAAGATCCTTCACCCGGCGGATGCCACCGTGCCCGTCCAGCAGCCCATCTGTATCCTCGGGGAAGCGGGGGAGGACATCGCCGCGCTCCTTTCCGAGACGGGAGACTCCGGGGCCGCCGGAGCCATGGCCGAACTCGGATCACCTGAACCTGTTCCGACAGGCGAAACCCGGCCTTCCCCGTCTGCCCCGGCGGAACCCGTTTCCGGAGTCTCACCGTTCCAGGAACAATCCGCCGAGAGCCCGGAAAGCTCCACCGGGCCGCTGATGACCTCGCCGCGCGCGCGGAAGACCGCCCTGGCACACGGGATCGATCTCGCCCAATTGAGCGGGCGAGGGACCGGGCCGCAGGGCCGCATCCAGGAACGGGACGTGCTCGCCTTCCTTGAAGAGGCCCGCGTCCGCATGACTCCCCTCGCGCAGCGCATGGCCGCCGAAGCGGAGATCGATCCCCGCGAGCTGGTGGGGTCCGGCCCCGGCGGTAAGATCCGCAGCGGCGACGTGAAGCGCGCCACCGAGCCCACCGACCTGCTGCCGCCCCTCCCGCCGGAAGCGGTCATGCCGGCAGTGGAGTTTCCCGATGAGGGGCCGCGCTTCGCCCCGAGAGAGACCCGGCGCGTCCCGCTCACCCCGCTGCGCCGCATCATCGCGGAGAACATTGCCAAAAGCGCCCGCACCGCGCCCCACGTCAACCTCACCATGGAAACCGACGTGACGGAACTCGCCCGACTGCGCACGCTCCTGCTGCCGGATGTGGAAAAACGGTACGGCGTGCGCCTCACGTACACCGACCTTCTCGTGAAGGCGACCGCCCTGGCCCTCCGGGAGCACCCGTCGCTCAACAGCTCGTGGGACGAGGACGCGATCCTCCTCCACGGCGATATCCACGTTGGCGTGGCGGTAGCGATTCCGGAGGGCCTTATTGTTCCGGTGGTGCGGGACGTGGACCGGCGGCCTCTCCCCGACCTCTCCGCCGCCATCAAGGACCTTGCGGGCCGCGCGCGGGAGAACAAGCTCCGCCCCGACGAGCTTTCCGGCGGCACCTTCACGATCACCAACCTCGGCGGCTACGGGGTGGATGCCTTCACGCCGATTATCAACCCGCCGCAGTGCGCGATCCTCGGCGTGGGGCGGATCGCGGACCGCCCGGCGTTCGGTCCGGACGGCGGCGTGGAGCGGCGGAGCTTCATGAATCTCTGCCTCTCCTTCGATCACCGAATCGTGGACGGCGCGCCCGCCGCCGAGTTCCTGCGGGACCTGCGGGAGATGCTGGAAAATCCGTACCGTATACTGATTTGAGGGGTGGAATGGCACGCGGGCTTACGGCACGCGGATCGGAACGGATCCACGCGGATCTAACAGCAATGGAACCACAGATGAACACGGATAAAAACAGATGGGCTGTATGGAACCGCCGATGAACGCAGATAAGGAACACATCTCCGCTCATCGTGTATATCGGTGTTCATCGGCGGCTTCAAAGGGGTGGATCCGCGATGATCCGCGTTTGAAAATCTGCGTGCCGAAGGCCCGCGACCCATTCCACCCACCCACCCATCCATCCACACACAACAGGGGGTAACATGAGCGTGACGGCAGTGGTCGGCGCGAACTGGGGCGACGAAGGGAAGGGGAAGCTCACCGACTTCCTCGCGGCCCATTCGGACATCGTGATCCGTTATCAGGGGGGCAACAACGCGGGCCACACCATCATCAACGAGTACGGCAAGTTCGCGCTCCACCTGCTGCCCTCCGGCGTCTTCTACCCGCACGTCACGAACGTCCTCGGGCCGGGGGTGGCGCTCAACATCGGCGGGTTCCTCCATGAGCGGGAGGAGCTGGTCTCGCGCGGGGTGCCCGAACCGAAGCTGTTGGTTTCCGCCCGCGCCGAAGTCGTCATGCCGTACCACAAGCTCCTCGACGCGTACGAGGAGGAGCGGCTGGGAAAACGCTCCTTCGGCTCGACCAAGGCCGGGATCGCCCCCTTCTACGCCGATAAGTACCTCAAGATCGGCGTGCAGGTCGCGGACCTCTACGATGAGCAACGCCTGCGGGACCGCCTGGAGGCGGCGCTGGCGCCCAAGAACGTGCTGATGGAGCACTTCTACCACCGGCCTCGGATCACGCCCGACGAGCTGCTCCCGGACCTGAAGCGCGATGCGGAGCGCATCGAGCCGTTCGTCTGCGACACGACTTTTTACCTCCACGACGCGCTGAACGACGGGAAATCGATCCTCCTCGAGGGGCAGCTCGGCGCGCTGCGCGACCCCGACCACGGCATCTATCCCTATCCCACCTCCTCCTCGACCCTCGCGGGATTCGGGGCGGTGGGGGCGGGGGTGCCGCCTCATGCGATCCAGCGGATCGTCGCCGTGGTGAAGGCCTATTCGAGCTGCGTGGGCGCGGGGCCGTTCGTCACCGAAATCGAAGGGCCGGAAGGGGACGAGCTCCGGGAGCGCGGCGGCGACATGGGCGAGTACGGCGCGACGACGGGGCGGCCCCGCCGCATGGGGTGGTTCGACGCGGTGGCGACCCGCTACGGATGCATGGTGCAGGGCGCGACCGAAGTCGCCCTCACTCTGCTCGACGTGCTGGGGTATCTCGACGAGATCCCGATCTGCGTCGCGTACGAGATCGACGGCGAGCGCACCGAGAATTTCCCGGTCCCCGCAAAGCTGGACCGTGCCACGCCGGTGTGGGAGCATCTGCCGGGCTGGAAGTGCGACATCACCGCCCTCCGAAGCTTCGATGACCTCCCCGATGAAGCGAAGAACTACGTTCTTCGGGTGGAAGAGCTGATCCGCGTGCCCGTCAAATGGGTGTCGGTCGGGCCGCGCCGCGAGGCGATGATCGAACGTTAACGAGTCTGCGATGACCGGATGTTCTTAAAGAAGGCAGGAGTGTTACGTTTGGCCTGTCGGCGGGCAGAGGGAGTTCCCGCACGCGATTTGTTCGTTGATGGCAAGAGGGCTGGAGTTAAGCTGCGTAACGATGTCAGGATCGGTCGTTTTCTGATTCCATCTGATGGCGAAGATCTTTCAAGATGTCGCCCAGAGCGGTCAATGCCGTTAACGGCGCGCGCCGCATCTCTTCGACCGGCGGCACAGAACGGGGGCCGACGGCCGGAAA
>JAHWJO010000578.1 GCA_019348365.1 Armatimonadota bacterium
CGGAAACCTCCATTTTCCATAGGGTCATTTTGCTGAGATTCTCATCGGCAGGCGAGGTCGGAGCGAGCCCTGAGGCTCGTTCCTCACGCCCTTCTCTGGAAGAGAAAAACGGCCTGTCCGCTCTTGCTCTGTGTCGTTCGGATCGCATCGGCCGCGCTACTTCCCCCCTTTTTCGCCGCGGTTTTCTGGGCTTTGGGGGCGACCTTCACGAGCCGCTGCTTGTCCATCGGGCAGACGAAGTTGTATTTCTTGGCTCACGCAGCGGAGTAGGTCATGCCGCAAGGCCCAGGCTGGCGTACTTTATTATCGTTCTCCTCCTTTCAATAGCCTTTACCCATATGCGCCTTAACTATCCCCTTGTGATGGGTTCGTATCGCCCGGCTCACCTTTGTCGGATCGGGCGGCGTACGGTATCCTATCGCTTTCCGTTCCCCGGTCAGGGGATTCCGGGCCGGTCGGAGAGCGCGGGGATCCCCAATGCCCGGCTCAGGCGGTCCCGGGCCACGTTGTACTCGTAAAGCGCCTGGAGGCGGTTCGTGCGCGCCCGGGTCAGCGCCGTGAGCGCGTCGAGGACCTCCACGAAGATCCCCCGGCCCACCTCATAGCGGAGCTGCGCCAGGCGATACTGCTCCTGCGCCGCCTCGACCGCGGCTTCGCTTAAAGCGACGTTTCGCGCGGCGGCGGCGAGTTCCAGGGAGGCCTCTTGCACCTCGCCTTCCACTTGCAGCCGGGCCCCCTGCTCGTTCGCCTGCTCCCGCTCCAACATGGCCTGCGCCTCCTCGACCTCGGCCCGCCGCATCCCCCCATCGAGGAGGGGCAGGCCGACGGTGACTCCCACCGTCACGCCCCCGCGCTTCCCCATCCCTCCGGAGCCGAAGACATCCGCCATCGCCACGCCGTAGACCTGGGGGCGGTAGAGCCCCTTCGCCCGGTCGACGTTTGCCTGGGCGGCCTCCACCCGCAAGCGGGCGGCCACGAGCTCCGGGCGGGAGCGGAGGGCCTGCGCCAGCCGCTCTTCAGGAAGGGTAACCTCCTCCACGAAGGCGAGCGTGTCGGTCAACTCCAGCGGAACCTCCTGCGGCAGCCCCATCGCCGTCTTCAGCCGGACCCCCGCTAGCTCCGCGTTGCGGAGAGCATTCGTCAGCTCCTGTTCGGCGTCGGCCCGTTCCGCCCGCGCTCGCAGCACTTCCACCTGGGCGGCCCTCCCGACCCTGAACTCCGCCTCCGCGAGCCGGACTCGCTCCGCCGCTTCCCGCACGCGCTCCTCGAAGACCGCCACGTTCTGCCGCGCGAAGAGCGCCCCGTGGTACGCCTCCTTCACCTGCAAAGCCACGTCCTGCTCTGCAACGGCCACCTCGCTGGCCGACGCCGCCGCCCCGGCGCGGGCGGATCGGACCCGGGAGGCGACCCGCCCGCCGGTGTAAAACGGGACCATGAGCATGGCGTCGGCGGCAAGGTAGGGGTCCGGGGGAACCATCATCACGTTCGAGGGGCCGAGCACGCCCGGCGGGGACATCAGGATGCTTTGCATCGAGCTGAGCGTGGCGTAGCCGGTCGCCGTCACCTGCGGCTTCGACTCCGCCCGGGCCGCGCGGACCTGCGCCTCCGCCGCCCGAGCCTCTGCCCGCGCGGCGCCGAGCAACGGGTTCCCCGTGGTTCCACCCACGCTCGTCCCCACGTTAAGATCAGGGGGTGGCGATCCTCCCGCCGGCCCGTCCGGCGCAGTCGCGGGAGATCCCGCCGGAGAGGGAGAGACGGGTGGGAGCGGAACGGTCGGTTCACCCGCCTGAGTGGCTTCGGGACCTCTCGATTCCAGTTGCCGAAGGGGTGTCTCGCCCGTCGTGTCCTCCGGCCCATTCCTCTCGCCTGCGGGAGCCTTCGTATCGGCTTCCGGACGATTCCTCCCGGCCTCACGCGGAGGGGAGTCCGTCAACGGAGTCACGGTACGTGGCGCAGATCCTACAGGCAACGGGCCTCCCCGCAGGGCCAGTCGTACCGCGTCTTCCAGGGACAGGCGCAGGGGGGTCCGGCGGGCCGGGAGAATCGGTGGGAACGCCGGAGCGACCGGGGGGGCGGGCAACCCCTCCATCGCAGCTGGGGGAGCGGGGGGAGTCGTCGGAGCGGCAGGGCCGGCCTCTCCCTGAACACCGGTCCCATGAAGGGCGAGTAGCCCCATCCCCAGGTAGATCATCCCTCTGCTGGCGCGAATCGTCTTCGTCATTCGTTCCCTTTCCTCTCCCCTGCTTTCCGTTGCAGGCGGGTGGACCAGAGCCGCTCCGCCTCTTTCCGCTGCGCCGGACTCAGCGCTTCTCCCGCCTCCTCCCACCAGGCCCGCCGGGCATCGGAGAGCTGCCGGGAGAGATCGGAAGCCGGACCCGCCAGCTCCTGAATCTGCTGCAGGGTGACCCGCTGGCCGTCGCCCTGAGAGAGCGCCCGGTCTACCCGCGCCGATTCTTGAGTGAGGGCCTCCCGGAGCGCGCGGGTCTCCCGATCCCATCGCCGTTCCAACCGGCGCAGTCGCTCCATCTGCGGCGGGGCGAGCTGCAACGTCTCCTTCTGCTTCACCAGCCAGGACGGATCCGGCGCGCCGGGAGGTGAAGCCGGATCCCCGGCCCGTTGAGTGGGGATCACGCGGGGAGGTCCGCTCGGCTCCGACGGCATCTTCCGCCACAGGACGAAGCTGGCAATGAGAGCCAGAACCAGTCCCGGCCCGATCCATGGACGGATCTTCGAGGCCCGGAGCCGCGCTCCAGAGCTTCCGTTCCGGTCGGGGGAGAGAGGGGGCTTCAACATTATTCCGCCCCCCTCTGCGCCGGTTCGACGTCGCCCGGCGAAGGCGGGAGGGCCGCCGGGACCCTCACCTCCTCCGGCGGCTCCGTCACCGCCCCGCGGTACTCCCGATTCAGGTACGTCCGGTTGA
>JAHWJO010000579.1 GCA_019348365.1 Armatimonadota bacterium
CCTCTATCACGTCGGCCGGGTGAGGACTCCGGAATGGATCCGGGAACAGATTCGCTCCTCCAATAAGCTGAAGAGCAGTATGCCGGCCTTTCCGGAAAGCCGCCTTCCGGATCGGCATCTCGATCTGTTGGTGGACTATCTCAGCCGTCTCGAGCTGCCCCGGATAGAGTACGAGATACTGAAGCCGGGGGAAGAGGCCCTCCCCGCCCGATTGGCGCACGAGCTGACCCATCCGAGCGGATGGGGTCCCGAATGGCCGATCTATCCCTATCCTTCCCGCCCCTATCTGGCCCTGGAGACCCGCCACCTTTTGGATGAATGGGACAAGGATCGTTCACGACCGCTCTCCCTGGACTTAAGGGCGAGAATACGCGCGGATTTGATCGATTACCGGAGAAAACACGAAAAGCCGGAAAGTCGATCCAGGTTTGACCCCAGCCGCTTCTTCCCCCCGGCACTCCTCATGTTTACTGCCGTGCTGTTAAAAAGTAGTGGTTCCAGTGGGGAGGACGAGTCCACTTAGAATCCGCCGATCCCATGAAGGGATTCGGCTCCCCTCCCCGCGTCGGGGAGGGGCCGGGGGAGAGGTCCACCCCCTCCCTCCGACAGAGAACCTCCGTCCCATCGGATCCACTACACCAAAAAGATACGGTCGAATAAAACGAACACTTCCAACAAGCGGGGGCCGAATGTCAGATCAGCTCCTATGAAGATGCCCTTCACCCTCCACGGGGAAGCCCGCATCCCACCAGTCCTGCTTGCCGCCGGTGTAGTCTTTCACGTTCGTGTACCCCATCGCCGCCAGCGCACGGGCGGCCTCTGCGCTCATAGGTCATTGCTCGTTGCCGCAGTAGACGACGATCTCCGCCGATTTGTCGGGCAGCAGCTTCGGGGCCAGCTCCTCGATCCGGTCCGGGGGCAGATGGATCGCGCCGGGGAGGTGGGTGTGGCGGTAATAGGGTTCGGGGAGCGTTTCCACCAGCAGAAAATCCTCTCCCCGGTCCAGTTTGGCTTTCAATTCGTCGCGCGAAATCGTGACGGGCATGAGTCTTCTCCTTTCTCATGGCTTATTCCCACGATTCCACCGTGAAAACCCCTCGATGATGCTCCACCTGCGGGGGAGCCCCGTCCGCCAGCAGCACCCCGACCACGTCGAAGCGGCAGTCCGGCTCTTCCGGCGAGTCCGCTTCCTGAAGATAGTGCAGGGCCGCGCGGGTGATCTGGCGGCGCTTGGGGGCGTTCACCGATTCCGCCGGAGGACCGAATCCCACTCCCCGGCGCGTCTTGACCTCCACGAACACGAGGGTGTCGCCGTCCCGCATGATCCGGTCGATCTCCCCGTAGGCGCATCGGTAATTCCGCGCGAGGAGGGCGTAGCCCCTCGCGGCGAGGTGGGTTTCCGCGATCTCTTCCCCCCGCGCGCCCAGTTTCTGCCGATCCGTCGCCAATGCAGAACCCCTTTTTGCTGCTTATGAGGAATCCAGGAAACCAGGAATTCAGGGAAACCCTTTATGAGGAAAGCAGGAAGGAAGGAATTCAGGAAAACCCCTCTACGAAAGAGGTGCAGGGGGTTGCCATCCTTTATCCTCTATCTTCAAGCTTTCCAGGATTTCTCATAAAGAGGGGTTTTCCTGAATTCCTTCCTTCCTGCTTTCCTCATAAAGAGGGGTTTCCTCATCCGACCGCGCCGGTGATGATCCGCAGGATTCCGACCGCGTCCCCCACCTCCACCTGCTGGTTTCCGTTCACGTCGGCGCGGGCCTGCTGCGGCGTATCCAGGGCGCTCAGGCCGACGGTGAAGCGCAGCACCAGCACAGCATCGCCGACTTCCACTCGCCCGTTGCCGTCCACGTCTCCCGGCGGATTGCTCCCTCCGGTGACGGTGATCGTGGCGCTGGCCGGGGCGACGGGGATCTTCCGGCCTTCGGCATCGTTGGCGGTGGGGAGGACCTCAACCGTGTAGACGGTTCCCGGCGGCGAATCAGCGGGGACTTTGAACGGCAGGCGGATCACGTCCACGGGCCCGTCCACCGGCTCCGGGTGGAGGAGAGCGATGAGGCGCTGGCGGTCCAGCGGGAGTCCGGAGGAGTCGCGGGGGGCGGAGGAGCCGTAGAGGTAATCCTTGCGGGGTGTGCCGGAGAAGGCGGGGGAAAGGCGGTGCTCACCCAGGCCGACGAGGTCCAGCGGCGGAACCCCGGCGGGAGCAGCCCGGTCGAAGCGGAGTTTGAGCAGCAACCCCGCAAGACCCTGCACGTCGGCGTTGAGGGAAACGGTGAGGTGCGCATCCTGCCCCGGCCCTGCCGTAAGGGAATCGATCCGGAGCGCCGGAGCCGCCAGGGAGGGGAGCCCCGAAAAAGCCAGCGGGAGGAGGAGAAAGGGGAGAACCCACTTCGGGGCGGCCCCACGGCCACCCCGACTCTTTCGCCGCTCATGCGTCTTGTGAATCCACGCGCCCATGAGCCTATCCTATCACGTTTGGAACCGTTGTTGTTCGGAAGTCACGATTCCGCACGGTTCCCGGACGCAGCTACGCTGTGCCGGTTGCTGCCCAGCCGAAAAAAACGCTTATCGCGCCTCGCGGTGCGGGGTATGCTTCCGGCACGTCGGGCAGAATTTATTCCGCGTCAGACGATCCGGATCGTTCCGCTTATTCTTCGTGGTCACGTAGTTCCGGTTTTTACACTCCGTACATTCGTAGTTCAGTACGATTCGAACTTCAGCCTTAGCCATTGAAATCTACTCCTCTATAAAACAGTAAACAGGAGACAACAGGCAGAAAGGGCTCCTCAACGAAGGCTTCCTGCTTGTTGTCTCCTGTCTCTTCTCGTTCCAGCGTATCTCCCCGGTTACTCGGTTACTACTGAGTGATGGCGGTAACGACGCCGGCGCCGACGGTGTGGCCGCCCTCGCGGATGGCGA
>JAHWJO010000131.1 GCA_019348365.1 Armatimonadota bacterium
GAAGAGTTTTGCATCCCGATCCCCTCTCCCAGAATTGGGAGAGGGGCCGTCGCGAGCGAAGGTGAGCGACGGGGTAAGGGCACTATTGCCTATTGCCTGGGGTCAAAACTGATGCGCTTTGCCTGAATCCGCTGAAGCGTAGATGCCTTGCAGCAGCTCCGTTAGGTTCACGCCGTCCTCGATGTTCGTATCGGGCTCGCCGCCGCTCCCTTCGATTCGGGCCAGCCACTGGGACATCAATGAGGGATGGGCCTTCGGCAGGTTCGGCTGGATCGTCCCGGTGATGCCTTCCGGGTTCAGCTTGCGGCTCTGGATGAATGCGCCCGCGCCCGGATAGCCGGTGCCGACGAACCCTTCCGTGCCGTAGATCTCGTTGGTGTTCGGGCCGGAGCGCTGGATCCAGGACACGTCGATGATACCGAGAGCCTTATTCTCGAACTCGATGATGGCGATGCAGATGTCATCGATATCGTAAGCGTGGGAGTAGTTCGCGGCGAGGGCGGTCACCTGCTTTGGGGGGCCGAGCAGCGCCCGCATCATGTCTACCTGATGGCAGCCGAGGTCGAAGAGGCTGCCCCCTCCAGCCAGCTCCTTGTCTCCGAACCAGGCCGTTCCCCCGCTGAACCAGTGGTCGAGGGCGGCGCTGTGGGCGTTTCGCATCCGCGCCTGGGTGACGTCGCCGAGCCAGTTCTTCTCCAGCGCTTCCTTCATAAACAGGAAATTGGGGGAAGTGCGCGAAGGCAGCGAGATCGTGAAGACGATCCCCGCGTCCCGCACCACCTCGGCGATGGCTCTGGAGTCCTCCATCGTCACGCTCAGGGCTTTCTCCGTGAAGATGTGCTTCTTCGCCCGGGCGGCGGGGACCATCACTTCCCGGTGTTTGGAGGTCTCCGCGTTCACCACAACGGCATCCACGTCGTCGCGGGAGAGAAGTTCATCCAGGTCATGGACGAACGGGACGCCGTACTTCTCGGCAGGGACTTTGCCGCGCTCCGGCATGTCGTCCCATACGGCCACCATCTCAGCGTTGGGCTCGCGCATCACCTGATCGGCGTAACCGTTCGCATGGACGTGCGCGAACGAGAGCATTGCAATACGAACCATGGGGGTTCCTTTCGTTGTAGAATAGTTCGGGATACACCGGAGCGGGGTTCGGCGGGGAAAAGGGTCATTCCTCCCGCAATCGCGCTACGACCGAAACGGCAGGAGAGGGAGGCGGCGTGCATATCGGAACGAAACTGGAGCGGAGTTATCGGCAGAGCGAGGACGCGCAGGCGGCGTTTGGCGATGAGGAGCCCCTCGCCGCCATCCGGGAATTGGGGATGGAGTTCGTGGAATGGCCCCTCACGCCGGAGTTCGACGAGGAGGAGGCGTGGGCGCTCGCGGAGTCCTGCTGGGAACACGGTCTCCGGGCCAACCTCCATCCTTATTTGAGAGACACGGTGGATACCGCCAACTTCGAGGATTGCGAGGGGAACGAGTGCCGGGGGCTGCTGCGCCGCTATCTCGCCTTCGCCGACCGGATCAGCGAGGCGCAGGGCCATCCCTGCGTGGTGAACCTGCACCCGCCGTGCAGCCGCTACGCCGTATCGGAGATCCCCACCAGCCATCGGCGAAGGATTCTGGTGCTGCGGAGCCTCTTCTTCCATCAGTGGCTGGACGGCCTGCTGGAGCGCGAAGGCTGGAACGTCACCGTCACCGCCGAAGTGCAGCTCGCCGCCGACCCCGAAGAGGATTTCGTCCGCCTCGGCGATCATTACCGGGAGCTTCTCTTCTGCCTTGGAGGCGTCCGGCGGATCGGGACGTGCTGGGACATGGGCCACAGCACCATCAATCACACCCGCTACCGCAACGAGATGTATCCCCTGGAACCCACGGACGAATTCGTGAAGCGCGTGCGGCACGTCCACCTGCATGACGTGCATGGCCGGGAGGACCACCACCCCCTCAGCGATGGGGACGTCCCTTACCGGCGTCACCTGACCCGCCTGAGAGACGCGGGGTTCGCCGGGGACATCAACCTGGAGCTGCCCCTCCGCAAGATCTTACAACATGGCCCCTACCGCGAGGTGATGGCGGATAACGTGAGTCGGGTACAGGATGCATGGGAATCTTCTTCACCGCCGGCCTGACACGAAAAAACGGGGCGGCAGGAATACCGCCCCGCTGAGTGGATGCCGGGATGAGTGAAGATTATTTCTGGAGGGGATGGATCTCCAGCACTTTCAGGCGAAGGGTGCCGGAGGGTACGGGCACTTGCACCTCATCCCCCACGCCCTTGTCCATCAACGCCTGCCCGATGGGCGACAGCGGCGAGACGACCTCCAGGCCGTTCGGGGCCGTGCCGGAATCGAGGATGGCGTACTCCATCTCCTCGTCGTATTCCTGATCCAGCAGCTTCACCCACACCCCGACACTGATTTTGGAGGTGTCGATCTCCTCCACCACATGCGCCATCGAGAGCTGCGCTTCCAGCTCGCGGATGCGCGCCTCGATCAAGCCCTGCTGCTGGCGCGCGTAATCGTATTCGGCGTTTTCCCGAAGGTCGCCATAACTGCGGGCGTGCTTCACTTCCTCCAGATTCTTCGGGCGCTCGACACTCTTGAGGTTTTCAAGTTCTTTCGCGAGACGATCGTACCCGTCTCGGGTCATCTGAATTTTCATAGTCCTCGGGTACAAAAAATAAGGGCGGAAATCTCGAGCATCCGCCGTAAAGTTATAGCGTTCATCCCCAGCCTGATTTATATTTTACCCGATCCCTAAGGAAAACTCCAGAGATCGGTGCATGCGTTCGGGATATTTGCATTCGTCGGAAACAAGAGAGGAAGAGCCATGGCAAACCTTCCATTTGGAACCTGGCCTGACAGGTGTTATCATCCTACTTAACCCAGCTTCCCTTCGGCCCCCCTTACATTCCGGGAAGTCGGCAACTCAGGGCGGCAGCCGGATGTCATGCATCATTTACAAGAAGATTTCCCGAATCGAAAAGGAGCGTCACACACTATGAACCCACTCCCCGACCCGCCTCCCCTCCTCAACCTCATCGGTGAGAAAGTGGCGCTCGGGCCGCGCCGCCGCGATCTCCTCCCGATCTACCTCAGGTGGATCAACGATTATGAAGTCACGCGCACCCTCTCCTCGCAGCTTCGTCCCATGACCATGGAAGAAGA
This sequence comes from Armatimonadota bacterium, assembly GCA_019348365.1. Lineage (GTDB taxonomy): Bacteria > Armatimonadota > DTGP01 > DTGP01 > JAHWJO01 > JAHWJO01. The sequence goes on from JAHWJO010000131.1 coordinate 3,171, forward strand.
GGAAAAGTGGTGGGAGCAGACCCAGACAGAGACCCGCAAAGCCGCGTTCACGATTTACGAGCGGGAAACGCTCCGCCCCATCGGAAACACGGATCTTTTCGACATCGACCATTTCCATCGTACTGCCGTGTTCGGCCTGATGATCGGGGAGAAGGACTGCTGGGGCAAGGGATACGGCACCGAGGCGACCCGGCTCATGTTGGAATACGGGTTCACGGGCCAGGGCCTGCACAATATCCTGCTGGAAGTCTACAGCTGCAACGAGCGGGCCATCCGGGCGTACACGCGCGCCGGGTTCCGGGAGATCGGGCGGCGGCGGGAAGCAATCCGCCTGCTCAACAGGCCGTATGACATCGTCCTGATGGATTGCCTGTCCACGGAGTTCGAGGGGACCGCCCTCCGTCACCTCGTCCCAGACGAATAGGAGCTTATCCGAAAAGTGTAGCGCCCGCGTCTCGCGGGCGTGCCGCCGGGACGGCGGCACTACGACTGGCCGCACGAACAACAGAGATACAGCCGAAGAAATCCAAAGATTTCAGGATTTTTCGGTTAAACACTAAGAGCAAGCCGGAGCGAGGTTGAGGAGTAAGCACCGGATCCATACTTGCGCATAAGGGCGTTGCATGATGAAATAGACGTAGCTTGCGTTCAGGCCATGAGAAAACGTTGTTAGCAATTCTCGGCGAAGGTTGTTTTCCTCCCCTTCCCTCCGAATGCTAACCAAGCCCTCTGGAGGAGCGAGCCTGTTAATAGCGAACCCTTCCTTGCAAGCAGGCCACCACATTTCCGTTATGAAGAGAAGTGAAAGACGTTTCGCATCTCCCCTCCCGGAAAGGATCCTGATCCTCCTATGGTTCGTAGGGCTTCCATCAGGCGACCGTTGTTACTTGCCGCCATTCTTACGTGTCCTCCTGCGAACGTCCAACCGGCGGCCCCCGTCGCTCCAACGGTGACGTTTACCCCGCTGTCCACGATCAAGCCGCTCGTCAAAGACTCCGTGAAGGGGACCTGCGAGGAGTTCAATCGGCACCTGAAAAACACCGGCGTGAAGGATGCGAACGGAAAGACTCATCCCCGTTATGCCGGATGGGCGTCCACCGAGTTCAACTACCGGTACACGTACACATCTCGTTCCGTACGAGAAAACGGGGGAATCCGTCTCCACGCCACCGTCCAGGTGAAATTCACAGGGACGGCCACGCCGGCTCGATTGGACTGGATTCCCACCGCCTCCCTTTCCTCCGTGTGCCTGAAAGAGAAACTGCGGTGGGAAAAGCATACGGAGGAGCACGAAGCCCGGCATGTGCAGGACTTCGAGAAGCTGATGCGTTCCGTTCACCACCGCTATAAATCCAGCATCCCGTTTTCCGCATGGGGTGCGACCGTCGGTCAGGCGCAGGCGGAATTGGATCGACGGATCAAAACCACGCTGGACAGGGAAACCACCGAATTAGACGCTCAGATCGATAAGGATGCAGAGAGCTTTCATCGCACTCCTCAAGGCGGCACCATTATCGATATCGATTGCAACGCCTGCGCCTCCTGAGGGAGCGATACGGTGGATCGGCGAGGCTTCAACCGGGGATGAGTTCTCTATTAATCCGGAGCCGGGGAGGAATTCTTCTCCTCCAGCACCCGATCCACCGTTTCGAGCAATTCCGTCGGGTTGAACGGCTTCTTCAGGTAGGCGTCCGCGCCGGATTCGTACCCCTCCCAGATGTCGGTGTCCTGCGCTTTCACGGTGAGCAGGATGAACGGGATGCCCCGAGTCATCTCGTCCTCCCTCAGCTCCCTCAACAGCGTGATCCCGTCTTTCTTTGGCATGGTCACGTCGGAGATCACCAGGTCCGGCAGCTCCTCGCGCACTTTATGGAGAGCTTCCTCGCCGTCGTAGGCGGTGAGGACCTGATGGCCTTTCCGCTGCAAATTGATCTGCACCAGACGAACAATGTCTTCCATATCATCGACTGCCAGTATCTTCGCCATGAGTGTCTCCCTTCTCGAAATTTGCACTCTTAAGGCTTCCAAGTGAGGGGCGGAAGTTCCTTCCGGTCCGCCCTTTCGATGTGGTAGTATTGAAGCGCCCTCCTCCCCTTCCCCTCCGGCCCTAAAGGAACGATCCATGAGCGTCGCGGATACGCACCTGTCCCCCGAAGAACAAAACCGGTTGCGCTCCGAGTTGGAAAAGCGTGATAAAGAGCTGACGGCGGTGCTGAAGATCAGCCATGCCCTCTCCTCGATGACCAGCGTGGATGACCTCGTTCGGGAAACGCTGGAGGTGCTCCTGGAGACCATCGGGGCGCACGGCGGCGCGCTGTACCTGTATGACGAGAAGAAGGACCGGCTCGTCTTCAGCTATGTGATCAACACGGAGAACCCCGCCGCCGCCGCCGACCTCATCGGGAAGGCGCTGGAGCCGGGACAGGGGATCGCCGGGCAGGTGTTCCAGTCCGGCCAGGCGGAGCTCGTCAGCGACGCCGTCCACGACCCCCGCCATCACCGCGCGCTGGGCGAGCGGACGGGTTACGTCACCCGCAACATGGTGACCCTCCCCCTCATGAACTTTCAGGGGAAGCGCGTGGGAGTCATGCAGGCGCTCAACAAGATCGAAGGCAGCTTCGACGAAGAGGACCTGGACCTGCTGTCGATCATGGGCACCCAGGCGATGACCGCCATCGAAAATGCCCGGCTCTTTGAAGAGGCCCGCGCCGCCTCGATCATGCACTACCTCGGCGACATCAGCCACGACATCAAGAACCTGATGACTCCCGCGCAAACGGGCGCGCAGACCCTCGAAGCCGTCCTCCTCGGCACGTTCGAGGGTCTGGACCGGTTCTGCCGGGAGTGCGAGGATTCGGCCTACCCCAGCCGGGTCAAAGAGGTCTGCAGGTCCCTCCGCGAGCTCTACCCGGAGATGATCGGGATGGTGACGGACAGCGTGGATGCGGCGCAGGAGCGGGTGCGGGAGATCGCGGATGCGTTGAAGGGGGTCATCGCCGAGCCCGTGTTCGAGCCGGCGAGCGTGGCCGATCTGATCCGGACGGTGCTCCGAACCCTCAAGGGCGTGGCGGAGAAGAACGGCGTGACCCTTCTTACCGAGGGGCTGGAGGATGCCCCTGCCCTCCTCCTCGACAAAAAACGGCTTTACAGCGCGATCTATAATCTCGTGAACAACGCCATCCCCGAAACTCCCTCCGGCGGGAGCATCACCGTCCGCGTCTCCTCCCGTCCGGAGGGGACATTCCCGGAGGGCGCGTACGTGCAGATCGAAGTGGCGGACACGGGGAGAGGTATGCCGGAAGAGGTGAAAGCCCGCCTGTTCACGGAGAACGCCATCAGCACCAAACCCGGCGGCACCGGACTGGGCACGCGTATCGTGAAGAACGCCATCGATGCCCATGGAGGGACCGTCACCGTGGACAGCGAAGCCGGGGAAGGCACCACCTTCACGGTTCGATTGCCTTACAAAAGCTCTTGAATCCTTTCCGAACCGGTTCGGTGATCATTCACTCCTGCTGGATACGTTCTGCCCGGCGCTCGTGCCTCTGGAGCCGCGTTTGAATCGCCATGCCCTTGTAACGGGCTCGGTCAACGTTTCAACTCCAATGCATCATGAGATCTCTGAACGGAACGGACTCTCACCCCTGACATTCTGAGCGGAACGGAGTGGAGCGAAGAATCTGCGTATACGTCACGTTGTTCTGCACCATAGTTGAAGCGCAGATCCTTCGCTGCGCTCAGATTAACACCCGTTTCATCCCTTCTGTACCCTTGCTATCCTTCTATCGGATAAGAGCGTACGAATAGCCGGAGATTAAACGTCGGGCGGTTTTGGGTCAGTGGCTTGAACGTACAATCGTTAAGGGTACTCGCTATAGGGGTGTAGGTCTTTCCCCCTTACATCGGCAGAGCGCCCCGGCGCCGGACGAAGCTTTCCGTGCAGACATGCCGGGCGGAGGGGAAGATCTTCCCCGGATTGCACAGTTCGTTCGGGTTAAAAGCGAGCTTCACCCGTTCCATTACCTCCAGGTCCCTCGGGGTGAACATCAGCGAGATAAACTCCTTCTTCTCCACCCCGATGCCGTGCTCGCCGGTGACGGATCCCCCTTCCGACACGCAGGCTTTCAGGATCTCTCCCCCGGCTTCCACCACGCGCCGCACCTGATCGGGATCGCGCTCATCGAACAGGATGACGGGATGGAGATTGCCGTCCCCCGCGTGGAAGACGTTCGCGATCCGAAGCCCGTACTTCGCGCCGATCTCGGCGATCAGCTCCAGGAGGTGGGGGAGCCGCGTGCGCGGGATCACGCCGTCGTGGGTGACACAGCTCGGGGCCAGCCGTCCCGTCGCTCCGATCCCCTTCTTCCGCGCGATCCAGAGATTGGTCCGCTCCTGCTCGGTGCGCGCGAGGCGGACTTCACGCGCCTGATTCTTCTCGCAGAGGGCTTGGACCTGCTCGGCCTGACGGTCGATGGCCGCTTCCAGGCCGTCCAGCTCAATCAGGAGCACCGCGCCCGCGTCGGTGGGGAACCCGAAGTGGAACGCCATCTCGACGGCCTGAAGGATGATCTGGTCCATCATCTCCAGGGCCGCCGGGATGATGCCGGCGGCGATGATGTCGGAGACGGTGTTCGTGGCCTCCGCGATGGTGTTGAAGACCGCCAGCAGAGTCCGGTAGGTCTGAGGCTGCCGCACCATCCGGACCGTCGCTTCCGTCACGACCCCGAAGGTCCCCTCCGAGCCGACGATGAGGCCGATGAGATCGTATCCCACCGGGTCCTCCAGCTCCCCCCCGATCTCCGCGATGGAGCCGTCCGGCATGACCATCTTCACGCCCAGGACGTGGTTGGTGGTGACGCCGTATTTCAGCGTGTGCGGCCCGCCGGAATTCTCCGCGACGTTGCCCCCCAGGGTGCAGGAATTCTGGCTGGAAGGATCGGGAGCATAGAGATAGCCTTTTCCCGTCACGGCTTTGGTGAGCTGGATATTGATGGCGCCCGCCTCCGCCACGATGCGCCGGTTCCGGTAATCCGTCTTCAGGATCTTGTTCATCCGGGTGAGGGCGATGAGGAGACCCCCGTGCGCCAGAGCCCCGCCGGAAAGGCCCGTGCCCGCGCCCCGGGGTACGAAGGGGATCCCTTCGCGGTTGGCGAGGCGAACGACGGCGGCGACCTGCTCGGTCGTGGTCGGGAGGACGACCACTTCCGGCGGCGACTTCTCGATGGTGTACGCATCGCAGTCGTAGACGAGAGTCTTGTCTTTGCCGGCAAGAACGCCCTGAGGTCCGACAATCGCGACGAGTTCTTTAATAACGGTCGAAGTGATCATATGTGTTAAAGAAAAGGGAGAGAGGCCGTAAGCTTACGGCCTCTCTCCCTCGTGGTGGCGGCTGCCGATTAACCGGCAGGGGTTCGCGGGGCGGGGAAGACGATGATGTTGCCTTCCACGTTGGAGTAGTACCAGAAACCCTGATACATCGGCACCGGGTCTCCGCGACGAAGCCGCTGGTAATCATTCAGATCCGGTCGATAGACCCATCCGAAGTCCGAGGCGATTCCTCTATCCTGAGCCACGGAGAGGGGGATCTTATCGCCGTTTGCGAGTTGAATCTGGATGGTCGCTGGGTCCCAGGTGATCGCGCGAGGGAACGGGTTTCCAATGAGATTCCATCCACGCTTGATCTGAATCGGCTGATCCAGGTCGCTGGAAGAAGCGACGCCGGGGAGGACGATCCTCATTCGGGCGGGATCGGTGACGTAGATCCAGTAGCCCTTTCCGGCTTCTACAACCGGGTTCGCGACGTAAACCTCGCCGTTCCATCCGAAGCTCCGGAGATCCGTCATGCCGAAGACGTCCGAGATTCGCCGCCCCTGGAAGTCGATGGGGAAGCTGATCATATTCCAGCCGGTTTTTAACTGGACATTGGAGAGTTGCGGCGAGAGGAAGGCGCGGAGGATGGTCGCGCCTTCGGTTACCTTGACGGGGACCAGCTGCGGGACGAAGTTGTTCGCGGTGATCTCGATCAGGTACTCACCCGCCCCGACATCGAAGAAGGTGAACTCCGTGCCCTCGACCGTAGCGGTGATGCCGGAGAGAGGCTCGCGCGCGAGGGAGAGGAGACGCGCCTGAATGGCCGGGGCCGTGGAGGCGGTGGGAGCGAACACCGCGCCGATGATCGAAGCGATTCGAACGCTGAGGGTCGCATTCGCATTGTCTTCCTTCACCACATGGTTCGTGGCCGGATCCGGGGACATGTTTTTATCCAGGTTGGCATCGACCATGGGAGGAGCGGTGATGTCGGTGATCCGGACTCCACTGTCGAACCCATCATAATTGATGGAGGTCGGGACCGTACGCTGGGTGAACGTCTTGTTCTTGTTGCCGAACGGATCGCCGGCATCGCCCCGGTTCGCCTGAGGGTGGCCGAAAGGAAGAAGAAGGTTCGATCCGGAGATGCGTCCGGTCACCGGATCGATCTCGCCCTGGCCCGCCTCTTCGACGGCCACCAGCAAGTGCCCCCGGTCATCGTTGCTGGAGCGGCGTTCGTCCACATGATAGATCAGCACGCCGGAACCGGGGAGTCCGCCGATGACCGTCGTCACTTCCCTCTGATTGAAATTATCGAAGTAGGTGACCTGACGCGGCGCATCGAACGGCCCTTCCAGCCGGGGCCGGTTCTCCACCAGGAAATATTCGCTTGGATTCAGCGGGTTGGCCGGGATTCTCAAGACATCCGGGTGCTTTTGAACCGGACGGAGCGTTAC
>JAHWJO010000003.1 GCA_019348365.1 Armatimonadota bacterium
CTCTTATCAACTCCTCCTCAACCCTCAGCTTTTAGGCTTAGCTTGATGCACATGATAAAAGGAAAAGCAGAACCAGGAGGATCCAACCCGCATAAAACAGGATGAAGCCCCCGGCCATCGGGACCGCGCCCTGCCGCAGTTCTCATGCTTTTGACGGCATCTCCCACAGCGCCACCTCACATCAGCCGGACGGCTTCATCCCGCCAAACACCGCCAGCTCCAGCCATTTGAAGTAACAGTCCACCTGCCGGAACCCGATCTCCCTTAGCCAGTGCAGTTGGACTTCCACCCCCTCCAGAATGTTATCTGTCGAGTCCTTGTACTCCTTTTTCCCGTCCTCACCTGTATCTGACGGTCCTAAGCCGTTCCGACAGGCATGCCGGTTAAGGTGCTCCTGAAACAAGGAGTGGAATAGATCTTCCAACTCCGGGGTGGGGGAGGCGACGTGCTCCAGGTTCAGGAACATCCCGCCGGGTGTGAGGGCTTCGTAAATCTCACTGTAAAGGGCGCGTTTCCGCGCGTGCGGCAGGTGGTGGATCGCGTAGCCGGAGACGATCAGGTCCGCCTCTTCCGCCCCGATCCAGCCATTGATGGGGTCGGACAGGTCGGCCCGGACCACCTCGCAGCGGCGGGCGTACGGCGCCATGGCTTCCCTCGCCTGACGGAGCATCGGTTCCGAATGGTCGGCAAGAAACGCGCGGGCATCGGGGAAGGCCTCCAGCAGCGTTCGCGCCATGATGCCGTCCCCGCATCCCAAGTCCACGATGCGCCGGGGAAGGGGACGGAATCGCGCGACGAGCTGGAGCATGATCCGAAGCTGGTCCGGGCCGTAGGGGATCGCCCCCCGCACCTCGTCCAGATGCCGCCGAGCGACCTCTTCCTCCTTCCAGGTCTGGCTCGCCACCCCGAACCTCCTCTCTCCATAGATCCCGGCGAATGAATTCGCGGCAACAACGGCACGAAGTCGCCCTCCGGCGACTTTACTCCTATTCAGCTTCATCAGAAAAGCCGGATTAAACCCTTCAGAAGAGGCGGGAAGAGAGTCCGCATAGGCGGACTTCGTGCCGTTGTTGCCCGCGAATTCATTCGCCAGCGCTCCCTACCCGAACGCGCGGTTGACTCCGCTCAGGAGCGCCTTGATCGCCGCGACGCTGGTGTTCGGGTGAATGCCCACGCCGAACCTCGTGACTCCGTCTTCCGTGCGGATCTGGACGTAAGCCACCGCTTCCGCGTCCGAGCCGGATGAGCGGGCGTGCTCCCAGTAGTTGGCGATCTGGAAATTCGGGCAGCCCGCCGCGACCAGCGCCTTCTTCGCCGCGTCGATGGGGCCGTTCCCAATGCCCTTCAGCTCGCGGTACTCGCCGTGGATATCGACGTTAAGCTCTCCCACCACGTCTTCGTCGTTCTCCTCGCGCTCCTCCACGGGATAAGAGCGGAAGTGATGGAAATGGTAGGGGCGGTCCAGGTCGAGGTACTCCCGCCGGAACGCCTCCCAGATGGCCGGGGCGTGCACCTCTTTACCGGATTCCTCGGAGATCTTCTGGATGACGGCGCTGAATTCGGGCTGCATCTCGCGGGGCAGGTCGCAGCCAAACTCCTCGTGCATGATGAACGCCACGCCGCCCTTGCCGCTCTGGCTGTTGATCCGGACGATGGGCTCGTACTTCCGCCCGATGTCGGCGGGATCGATGATGAAGTACGGCACCTCCCAATCCCCGCCCTTCGCGGTATCGAGGGCGCGGAACCCCTTGCGGATCGCGTCCTGGTGGGAGCCGGAGAAGGCGGAGAAGACGAGGTCGCCCGCGTAGGGGTGGCGCGGGTGGACGGGCAGCTCGGTGCAGCGCTCGGCCACTTCGCGGATCTCCATGAGGGCGTGCAGGTCCAGCTTCGGGTCGATCCCCTGGGTGTACATGTTGAGCGCGAGGGTGACGATGTCCACGTTGCCGGTCCGCTCCCCGTTGCCGAACAGCGTCCCCTCGATCCGGTCCGCGCCGGCCAGCAGCCCCAGCTCGCTCGCGGCGACGCCGGTGCCCCGGTCGTTGTGGGTGTGGAGGCTGATGATGACGCTCTCGCGGTCCCCGATCTCGCGCCCGAACCATTCGATCATGTCGGCGTAGACGTTCGGGGTCGCCATCTCGACGGTGGCGGGGAGGTTGAGGATCATCCGATCTTTCGGGGTGGGCTCCCACACGTCCATGACGGCGCGGCAGATCTCCACCGCGTAATCGAGCTCGGTGCCGGTGAAGCTCTCCGGCGAGTACTGGAAGACGATCTTCGTGTCGGTCTGCGCTGCGAGCTGCTTCACCCGTTTCACGCCCTGCACCGCCAGATCGATGATCTCTTCCTTCGACATGCGGAAGACGACGCGCCGCTGCAATTCCGACGTGGAGTTGTACATGTGGACGATGGCCTGCTTCGCGCCGTGCAGGGATTCAAACGTGCGGTCGATGAGGTGCGCGCGGGCCTGGGTGAGCACCTGCGGGATCACGTCGCCGGGGATCATGTTCCGCTCAATGAGAATCCGGGTGAACTCGTATTCGATCTGGGAGGCGGCGGGAAAGCCGATCTCGATCTCCTTGAACCCGATGCCGAGCAGCATCCGGTACATCTCCAGCTTCTGCTCGATGTTCATCGGGTTGATGAGCGCCTGGTTCCCATCCCGGAGATCGACGCTGCACCAGAACGGCGCCTGGGTGATGCGGCGGTCCGGCCAGGTGCGGTCGGGCAGCGAGACCGGGAATTTGTCCCGGTACGCGACGTACTTCCCCGGCCGGTGCATCGACTTCGGGCCGGCGACGCCAGAACCGTTGCCCGACGGCGCCTCGACCCGATCCGGCGCTTCGGCAACCCCGCTGATTGCTTCTGCCTCCATTGATCTCTTCATGAGACTCTCCCGTATCCATCAACGTCTTGACCACTGAAAGAAATGCTATTTTAGAGCAATAAAAAAAACCCCTCGCCTTTCTCCGCTCTGGGAGAACAGGGACGAGAGGTTCGTAAAAAACCTGCCGCGGTACCACCCCGCTTGCCGCACGCGCACGGTCCCCACCTCTTCCCGAGGAGCAGGGCCTTGCGATCCGATGTGCGACCACTTGGAAGCGCGATAACGGGCGCGACCCGAAAACGATTACTTCGGGGGTCGGTGTTCGGGGATCGGAGAGGGTTTCGGCACAACGGTTTACATTCCGTTGGACCGAAGGCTTCACCGATCACTGATCCCCGACCCCTGATCCCCGGGGTTTCACCGTTTTGGCTCCGAGGCGAGGGTTCGGCGGGGGCCGGCGTCGCTTTCCACCATGCGCGACTCTCTGGGGCTCGGCTCTCCCGCGTACTGCTCCTCATCACAGCCTTTGTGACATGGGCGCTTTTCAGCTTACCCGAACTGTACCACACGGATTCGGCGGAGTCAAGGAAGGCGCAAGCCTCCATCCGCCGCCGTCTTGCCCTGGCACGGGATGATCAGGAGATGAATCCCAATCACACGTCGTCTATCTTTGTGCCGGCAGCGCGGGGTCTCCCTACGGTCAGAGATCGAATCCTCTCCTCCACGAGAGACTCATCGCCGGAACGTCAAGAGGGTAACGGATTCTTCCGGCAAGTGGATGCCGACCTGCAATTCGCCGTAGGTGATAGTATCGGTGGTGACGCCGGAGGACGAGATCCGGGTGTAAAGCAACGGCCTCGACGGAGCGAGCGGAGGCCATACCCCCTTGAACTGCGTGGAGACAGAATGGGCGACACTGCCCCGGTTGATCCAGAGGATCGACTTCAACGAGAGATCCGGTTCCGGGTCCGTACGGGGTTCCTTCGCCGGAGTCCATTTTCCGAGCACCGCGAACGGCTTCACGTCCGGGTGACTCGAGCGGACGGCGACGGTCCTCCCGACGAAGAAATGGTTCAGCAGATGGAACAGGTCCGCGCTGGGGCGGCGGTTGAAGCTGTTGTCCGTCTTCCCGTACCAGCCGTCCATCTCGTTCCAGGCCATCGTCCCGCCGGACCCCGCCTCGATGGATTTCGTGATGATGAGCGCGTCGAAGACGGTCCCGATATGGTTGTTCATGCGGGGATCGGGCGGGTTCCAGCTGATGTTGTACTCGTCGAGGAAGACGGGGACTTTGCGCCGGGTCCGTTTGGCGAGGTACTCCACCGCATCCCGCTGGTACGCGGCGATAGAGTCGGTCCGGTCGAAGATCGCCGCCGTGGGATCGTCCTTGCTGCCGCTCACATAGGCGTGCATGGAGAGGAAATCCATCTCTTTCGCCGCCCCATTGATGAAGGCGCGGACGTTCGCGGTGAGGTTCGGCTGCTGGAACGCGAGCCCGCCGACCTTGACCCTCCGGTCCGCCTTTCTCATAGCGGTGGCGCACTTCTTCCAGAGTTGCGTGAGCTCGTCCATCTTCCCCGCGCGGGAGTATTGCAGGTCCTTCTCGTTGATCGGCTCCCAGTAGCGGACGAACCGGCCCGGTGTCTCTTTATTGACGAGCGTGACGAGCCGCGCGCAGAACCGGGCGAAGTTCTCGTGCTCGGAGGGGTGCAGAAGCCCGTTTTCGGATTTCATCCAGCCGGGCCAGGTGGGGATGTTGAGGAGCAGCTCGTGGGGGTAGTCCAGCCGGGAGAGCCCGGAGAGGACGCTGCGTACCTTCGCTTCGTCCCAGGTCCGGTCCTTCTCGTTCACCCAGCCGAAGGGGTTCGTTTCGGCGTTCTCGCACATGGCCCCGTTATGGATGCGGAGCAGCGGCGCGCGCATGTAGCTCAGGTTGCTCCGGTATCGGGGATCGAACGGGAACTTCGGGTCCGGCCCCTTGTAGAGGTTGAGAGAGTAATGGGCTCCGGTCGCCTGCTGTTGCGGCTTCGACCCATCGACGGTGACCGTCACCGGCTCCGCAGCCGCGAGGCTCGCTGCCGTGAGCAAGGAGGAGCAGAGAAGCGCCACCGACCGGAATCGGCCCTTCGGCATGCGCGGCCGGTCACGGGGAGGGGTAATTGCCTGTACCGCTTTCGCAACTCGAACAGGATAGGGAAGGGGATTCAAAAGCTCCATACGTCTATTATAGCTCATGGCCGGGGTAGCTCCGGCTATTCCTCCTGAACCGGACGTGATCCGCATACGGGTCTCTGCCCGGATGTATGCCTTCGCCGCTTGCTTCTCTACGTATAAGGAAAAGGCCTGATGATTGGTACCGCGTCCGAGGTGCTGGCCTCGACTTCGACACTGACGCCAGCGACTCCCCCGGCTAGTGGAAGATGAATAAGAGGGGAGCCCACATCGGACTCCCCTCCCGTAGTTTTCTTGTGTTCTCAGCGTTTCTGCGCCTCTGCGGTGAAGCAGAGTTACCGGGCGACCGCTCTGCCCTCGGTCTTGGCCATGATCTCCTCGGCGATGTTGCGCGGCACTTCCTCGTAGTGGCTCGGCTCCATCGTGTAGCTCGCCCGGCCCTGCGTCATGCTCCGCACCGTCGTCGCGTAGCCGAACATCTCGGAGAGCGGCACCTGAGCGCGGATCACCTGCGCCCCGCTCGGGTCCACTTCCATCCCCTCGATCCGGCCCCGCCGGGAGTTCAGGTCGCCGATGACGTCGCCCATGAAGTTCTCCGGGGTGACGACCTCGACGGCCATGATCGGCTCCTTGAGGATCGGTTTCGCCTTCCGGGCGACTTCCCGCAGGCCCATCGAGCCCGCGATCTTGAACGCCATCTCGTTCGAGTCCACCTCGTGGAACGAGCCGTCCACGACGCTCACCCGCACGTCGATCAGCGGATAGCCCGCCAGGATGCCCGTCTCGCAGGCTTCCTTCACGCCCTGCTCCACCGGCGCGATGTACTCGCGGGGGATGGAGCCGCCGACGGTCTTGTTCAGGAACTCGAAGCCCTCGCCCGCGGGCAGCGGCTCGATCTCCAGCACGCAGTGGCCGTACTGGCCGCGCCCACCCGTCTGCCGGACGAACTTGCCCTCGCCCCGCGCCGGCGCCGAGATCGTCTCCTTGTAGGCGACCTGCGGACGTCCCACGTTGGCCTCGACCTTGAACTCGCGGAGGAGCCGGTCCTGGATGATCTCCAGGTGCAGCTCGCCCATGCCGGAGATGATGGTCTGCGCCGTCTCCTCGTCGGTCCGCATGCGGAACGTCGGGTCCTCGGCGGAGAGCCGCTGGAGGGCGGTGCCCATCTTCTCCTGGTCGGCCTTGGTCTTCGGCTCGATGGCGATGGAGATGACCGGCTCGGGGAAGGTCATCCGTTCCAGCACGATCGGCTTGCTGTCGATAGCGAGCGTGTCGCCCGTGGTGGTGTCGGAGAGGCCGACCGCCGCCGCGATATCCCCGGCGTAGACCATGTCCACGTCCTCGCGGTGGTTCGCGTGCATCCGGAGGATGCGGCTGATCCGCTCGCGCTTGTCCTTCGTGGTGTTCTGCGCGTAGGAGCCTTTGGTGAGGGTGCCGGAGTAGACCCGGATGAAGGTCAGCTTGCCCACGTACGGGTCGGTCGCCACCTTGAAGGCGAGGGCGGAGAACGGCGCGTCGTCGGACGGCGCGCGGGTATCGGGTTCCTCGGTGTCCGGGTTGATGCCCGGCACCTCGCCCACGTCCAGCGGGCTCGGCAGGTAGCTCACGACCGCGTCGAGGAGGGGCTGCACGCCCTTGTTCTTGAACGCGGAGCCGCAGATGACCGGCACGAGGCCGCCGTGCAGCGTGCCCTGGCGGATCGCGTTGCGGATCTCGTCGTTGGTGATCGCCTCGCCCTCAAGGTACTTCTCCATCAGCGTGTCGTCCACGTCGGCGATGGCTTCGATCATCGCCTCGCGGTAGGAAATCGCCTGGTCCTTGAGATCCTCGGGGATCTCCGACGCCTCGGAGGTCTTGCCGAGGTCGTCGGTGTAGATGATCGCCTTCATATCGATGAGATCGATGACGCCCTTGAACTCGGACTCGCCGCCGATGGGGATCTGGATCGGGACGGCTTTAGCGCCGAGCCGCTCCTTCATCCGCTCCACGACCTTATAGAAGTCCGCGCCCATGCGGTCCATCTTATTGACGAACGCGATGCGGGGGACCTTGTACTTGTTGGCCTGCCGCCAGACGGTTTCGGTCTGGGGCTGAACGCCGCCGACCGCGCAGAAGACGACGACCGCGCCGTCGAGGACGCGAAGGCTCCGCTCCACTTCGACGGTGAAGTCGACGTGGCCGGGGGTATCGATGATGTTGATCCGGTGGCCGTCCCAGAAACAGGTGGTGGCGGCGGAGGTGATGGTGATGCCGCGCTCCTGCTCCTGCACCATCCAGTCCATGGTGGCCGCGCCTTCATGGACTTCGCCCATCCGGTGAACGCGACCGGTGTAGAAAAGGATCCGCTCGGTCGTCGTCGTTTTGCCGGCGTCGATGTGGGCGGAGATACCGATATTTCGAGTCTTGTCGAGAGCGTATTCGCGTGCCATATGAGTCTCCTGGATTAGCACTCCTGAGCACCGGTCGGTGTGAAAGGGTCTGGCTGAACCGCCCGTCCAACCGGTGATGGAAAGCGGAGGGAGGCTGGGGTGTCCACTGCTGTAGTAGAGTGAAGTAATAAAGGAAATAAGAGCGCAAAGAGAGAGTGTATCCCCCCCGATGCGCCTGTATTATGCACCGTTGTAATAAGCATTGAACGCGCCGGGCGGCCCGGAGCATTTTGTGCCTGATTTATGACAGAAAACCGGCCTTCCGGGTTCCCCGCACCGCGCAGAAAACAGGGTTTTGTTGCGCCGAAGCGACAACGGCATTCCTGTTCTTCCTGAGGTTCTGTCCTCTATGAGCATCCCATGGGGATGATGCTCATTTTCCACGAATCTAAAACGTTTGGGTCCCCTTTTAAAGGAAGGGGATCATGCGGGAACAGACTCCTCCCCCACAGGCGTCCCATGAGCATGTCTCGCAGGGGGTACCCCTCACGCGCGGGAGGCAGGGGAAATCCTCCTTCCCCTGCCCCTCGTTACTGCTTGCCCAGAGCAACCCCTGTGTAGGAGTAGGGTTGGGTGGGTGGGTGTAGCTCTCGGGAGAACGGAGGTTTACACCCTTTCCCGATCCAGCCACGCCCCCACACAGGGGTTTACACCCCCACACCCACCCCAACCCTCATCCACACAGATTTTACCAGCGGTAATGCGCGAACGCCTTGTTCGCGTCGGCCATGCGATGGGTGTCTTCCCGACGCTTGACGGATGCGCCGGTGCCGTTCGCGGCATCCAGCAGCTCGCCCGTCAGCTTTTCGATCATCGTGCGGCCCGCGCGCTTGCGGGAGTTGGTGACGAGCCAGCGGATCGCCAGCGCGGTGCGCCGTTCCGGGCGCACTTCGATAGGGACCTGGTAGGTCGCGCCGCCGACGCGCCGGGGCTTCACTTCCACCACGGGCATCGTGTTCTTGACGGCCTGCTGGAAGACTTCCAGCGGGTCGCGCCCGCTGCGCTCACCGATGTTCTCCATCGCGGTGTAAAAGATCTTCTCCGCGACGCTCTTCTTGCCCCGCGTGAAGAGCCGGTTGATGAACCGGCTGACGAGGCGATCGTTGTAGACGGGATCGGGAATGATCTCCCGCTTCTCCGCCGGACCTTTTCTGGGCATAGTCTCTCCTGAATTTTGGATTTTAGATTTTGGATTTTGGATTGCGGCCGTTCACGCTACGGTTGGATAACCGCCCGTGCTTCGGCCTGCCGCATCCACGGAAAGCTCCTGAGCGTAATCCAAAATCTAAAATCCAAAATGGGTTTACTTGGGTTTCTTCGTTCCGTATTTCGAGCGGCCCTGCTTGCGGTCGCGCGTGCCGGCGGTGTCGAGCGCCCCGCGCACGATGTGATACCTCACGCCCGGGAGGTCCTTCACGCGCCCCCCGCGCACGAGCACCACGGAGTGCTCCTGGAGGTTGTGCCCGATGCCGGGGATGTAGGCGGTCACTTCCTGGCCGTTGGAAAGCCGGACGCGAGCGATCTTTCGCAGCGCGGAGTTCGGCTTCTTGGGGCTGGTCGTCTTCACCACGAGGCAGACGCCGCGCTTTTGCGGTGCGCCGTCGGTCGGGGTGCTCTTGCGCTTCACAGAGTTGAACTCGCTGTGGAACGCCGTCACCGAGGTCTTTTTCTTGACGGGCTTGCGGCCCTTACGAACCAACTGATTGATGGTCGGCATGTATTCTCCTTCGGAGGGGATCGGGGATCGGGGATCGGGGATCGGTAAAGCTTCGGGCAGACGATACTCGCTCCGTCCCCCCGAATGCCTCACTGATCCCCGGCCCCTGATCCCCGATCCCCGAAAAAATACCCCTCGCACACGGAGGGGCACAGGTCAACGGCTTGAGCAGGTTCAATCGGTGAATGATCCGTAAGCCCTGGGCTGACCCCCTTCGTGTGCGTTCGGAACGGCGGGGGACGAAATCGAGTGCCTCACGCCGCCGATTCGAAATGGAGGTGCGCGAGAGTTCCGGAATCGGAACCCTACCACACAACATACCCATTATATGCTCCGGCCGTCAAGAAGTCAATCGAATTGCGCTGAATTCCACGCTTTACGCGGGCTCGATTCCGCCCCTGTCCCTGCGACGAATTCTCATGACGCACCGCGGCTCACATGCTTCGGTATTCTTTCCGACCCCTGTCTTATCGGAAGATGCCGGTCCCACCCGTTGAGATTGTCGTTTTTCATAGATTTCGAAAGGCCGAAAAGGAAACAGATCCCGCCTGTAGAATCGGATAATGAGATTGTCGGTTTGACATTCGCCGGAGGAACCTCTAACATACAGATAAGCAATCGGGTGGCAGCTATAACCGCCACGCAAGAGGCTGATCCGCTTCGGGCGGTTCGTTTCTTCTGAGGGGCCGTTGCGAGTTGAGACTTCGGTCAACCGTAGGGTTCAATGGTTTTGCTTGCGTTCATCTCTTCAATCACGTTTCCCTTACTACCTCAATTCACCCTTTAATGGACGGAGGGGTCCGATGGAAGAAAAGAAAGAACCGTTAACGGCCCGCGACATCGGCCGTATGGGCGGCAACCGCACCAAGGAATTGCACGGACAGGAGCATTTCCGGGAGATGGGTCGCAAGGCGGCTCAGGTCCTCAAGGAGAAGTACGGCTCCGAGCACTATTCCAAGATGGCGCAATCTCGCGGCGCAGGCAAGAAGCAGGAAGAGCCCGCCGAACCGGGCCCGTCCGTCACGGCGGCGGAAGCGGGGCGCCGGGGCGGCACCGTGGTGAAAGAGAAGTACGGCCCCGAGCACTTCAAGAAGGCCGGGCAGATGGGCGGCAGCACCACTAAAAAGAAGTACGGCTCGGATCATTACGCCCGGATCGGTCGCCTCGGCGGCCAGACCAAAGCCAAAAACCGGGCCGAAAAGGTCGAGGGAGACTCTTCCTGAACCTCCCTTACCCGTTCATGCTGAACCCCAGAAAACCTTAAAGCCTTCCGGCATCCGCACCGGAAGGCTTTTTCGATGGCAGATAGGACTTACGGCAGCGGAGGCCTTTACGAAAATACCGGCACTCTTCGCATCCTTCCACGCATCCCTCCATGGGATTAGTATTGCAACCGGCGGAACGGATCCTATCCCTATTGCCGGATTGCCGGTACTGCGACCGGCGGGATCAATCATTCACCGGTCGTTTGGGGCTTTTCCGGCAGCCCCGCGCTTTGGTATAATTCACCCGAACACCTTGGCTCAGTGAAGGTGTCCGCTAGGGGTGTCCGGTTCTCTCGCGTTCAGATCCTCTGGGATCCCGCCGTGGGCGCCGGGCTGAGAGAGTCCCTCAGAACCTGATCCGGCTCACACCGGCGTAGGGAAGCGGGCCGAACGAATCCGCGTTTTCACGATTCGCCGCATCCCGCACGGTCTTCCGACCGCTTTGGAGATGCGGTTTTTGTTTGGGTCCCCGTCGGGCTACTCATGCGTTCACACGCCCCTCCGTTTCCCTCCCCAGGCGTCGGGACAGCTCAACCTCCCACGCGTATCGGGGTTTTACTTCAGGAGAGTGTGATGCGAACCGATCTGTCCCACTATACCGGGTGGAAGAACGTCACCCAGATGCACTTCGCCCGCAAGGGAATCGTCACCGAGGAGATGAGCTACGTCGCCCGGCGCGAGCGGCTCGACCCGGAGTTCATCCGCTCCGAAGTGGCGCGGGGCCGCATGATCATCCCCGCCAACATCAACCACACCCGCCTGGAGCCGATGGCGATCGGCATCAATTCCAGCTGCAAGGTGAACGCCAACATCGGCAACTCCGCCGTCGATTCCAACATCGACATGGAGCTGACCAAGCTTCAGTACGCCCTCCGCTGGGGCGCAGACACCGTGATGGATCTCTCGACCGGCGGCGACATCAACGCCATCCGCGCGGCGATCATCGCTAACTCCCCCGTGCCCGTCGGCACCGTACCGATCTACCAGGCGCTGGAGACGGTGGACAACATCGCCGACCTCACTGCCGACGACATGATCCAGATGTGCGAGCACCAGGCGCAGCAGGGCGTGGATTACATGACGATCCACGCGGGCGTGCTCTTCGATTACATCCCGCTCACCAAAGACCGCATCACGGGGATCGTCAGCCGGGGCGGCTCCCTCATGGCCGAGTGGATGATGCGCAAGCGGAAGCAGAACCCGCTCTACACCCACTTCGAGCACCTCTGCCAGGTGTTCAAGAAGTACGACGTGTCGTTCAGCCTGGGCGACGGGCTGCGCCCCGGCTCTATCGCAGATGCGAACGACGAGGCGCAGTTCGCCGAGCTGAAGACCCTGGGCGAGCTGACCCTGAAAGCGTGGGAGCACGACGTTCAGGTGATGATCGAGGGGCCGGGGCACATCCCGTTCCACCTCGTCGCGATGAACGTGGAGAAGGAGATCGAGGAGTGCCACGAGGCGCCGTTCTACGTCCTCGGCCCGCTCGTCACCGACATCGCCCCCGGCTACGACCACATCACCAGCGCCATCGGCGCGACCGCCGCCGGGACCGCCGGGGCCGCCATGCTCTGCTACGTCACCCCGAAGGAGCACCTGGGGCTGCCGGGGCCGGAGGACGTGAAGCAGGGCCTCATCGCCTACAAGATCGCGGCGCACGCATCCGACGTGGCGCGGGGCCGCCCCGGCGCGCGGGACTGGGACGACGAGCTGTCCAAAGCCCGGTTCGAGTTCGACTGGAACCGCCAGTTCGACCTCTCCATCGACCCGGAGACCGCCCACGCCATGCACGACGAGACCCTGCCGGACGACCATTTCAAGGACGCGAAGTTCTGCAGCATGTGCGGCCCGAAGTATTGCTCGATGCGGATCACGCAGACGGCCCGGCGGATCGCGGACAAGTGGGAGAGCTTCGAGATGCTCCCGACCGAAGTGCCGCCGCTCCCGAAAGAGGAGGCGGAGATGGCGGGGATTTGATCTCATCCCTGTGCTCACCAACTCTTCCAGCCCCTGCCCCTATGCGTCTTTGTAACGTATGGGCAGGGGTTTTTATTGTACCGGAAAATTCAGAGGACAAGTTCGGATGGCATGCGCTTCAAGGATTCCTGCCTTTGAAGGCGAAAGGAATGGCATAAACAAAGAATGATTGATAAAGAGTATTGATTTTAAGGCATATTTGGGTGAGGGATAATCAACAGGAGCGAGCATCGGCATCAGTGCTGCTGGCGAACCTATGAGGGTCAACATGACCGATGATGCGAAAAACTGTACTTCCGGCAATGACAAGCCTGTTCGCCTCACCCTCCGGGAAATAGAGATTCTAGGCTTGGTATCCGAAGGATATCGCGACAAGGAGATCGCAGAGCGACTTTTCATCAGCGTCTGTACGGTTCACAACCATGAAGCTCAATTGCGACAGAAGCTCAATGTGCATACTCGAACCGCTCTGGTTCGCGAAGCCCGGCGCCTCGGTATTATTGAGTGAAAAATAGATAAAAGTAACTATAGCCACGGATTTTCCTGACTGCTATCCTTAACTAAAGCAACCTGCACATTCCTTTTCTAGCAGGCTGCAAGCGCTGCCAAAAGACTTGCATGTGAAGGGGAATCTTATGGCAAGGTATTTTAATTCGACAGTTCGGAACGGCGTCTCCTACGAGACGGCTGCGGCATGGTGGCTACTGGCCGGCGCCCTCCCCTTCCTGGGGTTGGGACGACTGATTGGCGATCCGGACCTGTTCTGGCAATTGGCTGCCGGGCGTTGGATGTGGGAGCAAGGTCAAATTCCTCGCTCGGACGTTTTCTCCTTCAGTGCATCGGGACATCCCTGGATCGATCATTCCTGGCTGTGGCAGGTCATGATCTGGCCCTTGTTTTCCTGGGGCGGCTATCCGGTACTGCTCGCTATGTCCACGTTCATATTCCTGCTCATTGGCGGAATACTGGTCCGGACATGCCGGAATCGTGCGGTGGATCTGGTCGCATGGCTGCCCCCGGCGCTGGCCGGCTTGGCGTTGATGGCCCCTTTCGCCAACCCCCGGCCTCAACAGTTGGGCCTGCTCTTCTTCGCGCTCCTCCTCCAGATCCTTCCTTCCGATGATCGCCCCCTCCGATCCCGATTCGGATTGCTGATCGGGGCACTGTTCCTGTTCTGGGCCAACGTCCACGCCAGCGTGGTGCTGGGACTGGGATACCTGCTGTTGTGGGGGCTGGAAGGGGATCTGCGACGCCGCATGTCTTCAGATGAGAATCGGGGCGGGTTCCGACGGACGCTGCTGATCGGGGGGATAGCTTCCCTTCTTACTCCATGGGGAGTCCGACTTTGGGCGTATCCGTTCAGCACGATTCATCACCCCTTTTCCTCCCATCATATCGTCGAATTCCTGCCCCCCTCAAAAGGGATGGAATGATCGTACCCCCTGCTGATTCCCCTGGCCCTGGGCGGATTGCTCCTCCCCTTGTTCACCCGTAAATGGCCACGCCCCTCGCACTGGCTTTTGGGTCTGGCCTTGGCGGCGATGGCGGCGAAAAGCCGGGTGTACCTCCCCTTCTTCGCCGTGATCGCCGCGCCCTTATGCGCCGCTCAGTTGGGAATCTTGCATGAGCGGGCGGCGCGGTGGATTCACCAGCGTCGGTGCCGGCAAACCCCTCCGATTCCGGCAAAAGAGCGGAGTATCCTCGCGCTCATCTCGATGGCGCTGCTCTTTCCACTCCTGGGGCTGGCACTCTCCCGGCTGCACCCCGGCGGCGAGCCGATTGAAAGTTCCCGCTTTCCAACAGGAGCGGTGGCCTGGATGGACGCGCATGGAGCAGGGGGACGGATTTTCAACCATTACGACTGGGGCGGCTATCTGATCTTCACACTGGCCCCTAAATCTACGGTCTTTGTGGACGGACGGGCAGAGACGCTCTACCCGGTAAGGACTCTTCAGGAGTGTGAGCGGGCGCAGCGGGGAGACGGCGTGATGGCGACGAGTATGGCGCTGAAAGCGGACTACGCCCTCTGGCCGAAAGACCACCCGATGACCCGAATACTGGCGAACTCGCCTCACTGGCGCGTTGCCTACCGGGACTCGACCGCGTGGGTATTTCACCGCGCCACCCTCCCTGCGCCCCACACCCACGCCCACTGAAATCCGAGGTGGCACGGAAGGTGGCATCAAGAGCATCAAAAGGAAGGGGGTGATCCCCTGGCCCATCTGAGAAAACGTCTTTTCATCTTTCTCGATCAAAGAAAGGATGGACCTGATGAAGAAGGTCTTTTTCGTCCTCCTGGTCCTGGGTGTGCTGCATATGCAGCGCTCCGTGACCGGGCACACGGTCACCGTTCCATCGGTGAACTGGGCCGTGCATGGCGGATGCACCACCAACGGCACCTACTGCATGTTTTACGCCGACTCCACGGTGAACTCCATCGTGCCGACCGACACGATCTACAACGGGTACACCCGGACCCTGACGGGGAAGTACAGTTGGACCCTCTACTGGAACAGCGATCCCTACCACCCGTCCAACAACATCTCCTACAAGTGGTGCGACAAGCTGGTGTGGAGAAAGCCGTTGGGCTATGGAGAAGAAGTTCTTATCAATCATGGGTTTGACGGCCAACCTGCCTACATCTTCAAAAGCGTCAATGTCGCTTCGGGTGGGAGCTTCACCGACACACTGACCCATGACACCCGCCGGACCATGACACCTGTGGGGACGCATTACCTGGATGCCAAGGGCGGGGTGAGCGTCCATTACCCGGAGACCAACGACAACACCTGCGTGCTTGGCTGGCACGAGCAGAGCGCCACCGATACCCATTCCTTCAACGTTTATTGACGGAAATCGCAGACGGAAAACGCAGGTGAAAACTTCCTCCCTCTGGCTTAGAAACAGCCAGAGGGAGGAAGTCCCCTATCGGACAATCTTTCATGCTGCTATAACAGAACCGTTCCAGCCATGAGAAATGGAGCAAAAAGATGCGCGCTAGAGCGTTGCGGCCTACTCCAATGAGAAGGACGGGGTTCACCCTGATCGAGCTGCTGGTGGTCATCGCTATTCTCGCCATTCTGGCGGCGCTGACCTTCCCGACCTTCGCCTCAGCGCGGGAGCGGGCGAGAGTCACCGTCTGTCAGAGCAACCTGAAGCAGCTCGGGGCCGCCTTCCATCTGTACCTGCAGGACTGGGAGGATGCTTATCCTCCTCCTTACAGGGATACCGACCCGGGGAGCGGCAGTAACTTTCAAAAGCCGTTCTGGATGAGCCGCATCCGCCCCTATGCCCAATCGGTAGAGGTCTATCGCTGTCCCAGTAATGATGCGACGGAAAGATTTCAGTCTATCCTGCCTACCATTCCTGACAATGTGACTGAGAGAGAATTCCCCGTCTCTTATGCTATGAACGATGCAACTTTTCATCATAACCGATTAACGGTGGACGAGTCCACATTGATGCAGAGAACTTTAACGAGCAATGATATTTCAAGTCCTAGCGAGGTTATCTTACTCTCGGAAACACAGAGTGGAAGCCCAAAGCAAAATCCAACGGGCTTGATGTGGACTCCTGGCCCCTTTAATCCTGAGGGACCGTTCTATGAAGATTCACGAAATAGCTTTCCCCCTTACGGGAACGTTCTGTTCGTCCATTATCCTCATCACGGGAGCGCGAACTGGCTCTTTTGCGACGGGCATGTGAAGCACCTGCGGGCGATCCAGACGCTCAAGCCTAAATCCCTGTGGCACCTGCCTCCTGCCGACGACTTGGAGAAGCTGCAGATCAACCGCGATCTTCGCGAGGCCGTAGAGTCGCTGCCCCCCCGGTGGAAGTGAGGGAAAACGTGAAGCAGGGCCTCATCGCCTACAAGATCGCGGCGCACGCATCGGACGTGGCGCGAGGCCGTCCCGGCGCGCGGGACTGGGATGACGAGCTGTCCAAGGCGCGGTTCGAGTTCGACTGGAACCGCCAGTTCGACCTCTCCATCGACCCGGAGACCGCCCACGCCATGCACGACGAGACCCTGCCGGACGACCATTTCAAGGACGCGAAGTTCTGCAGCATGTGCGGCCCGAAGTATTGCTCGATGCGGATCACGCAGACGGCCCGGCGGATCGCGGACAAGTGGGAGAGCTTCGAGATGCTCCCGACCGAAGTGCCGCCGCTCCCGAAAGAGGATGCGGAGCCGGTCGCGATTGGAGCCGAGTGACGGGTTCCGGCCCGTTATACCCCCGGTACAAGGGTCTCCCGTTCCCTAATCGGGTAGTGGATCAGGACGGAAGGAAATTTTCGGTGGGAGGGAGGGGATGGACCTCTCCCCCGACCCCTCCCCGACACGGGGAGGGGAGCCGAAGCCGTTCATGGATCGATTCATTTCCCTTTGTATTCTCCTCCCCACTTGAAGCGCTATTTCCGATCTAGATCTAAAGGAAAAGGAGACCCTTGCATCAAGCTATTCGGCTAATCCGATGAAGGGATACCAGACGCCTCGCCAGGCGCAAACTCCCATGTTGGGCCGAACGTGATTCTCGTCCAGCGTCCGAATATCGACATCCTCGATGACGTGGAGGACGGGCGGGAGGGACTCGCCATTGAAGACTCCATCGCGGAGGAGATTCAGCCCATCGTCAAGGGTGTAAGCCGTCACGCCGCACCCTGACCGGACGTAAAAAGGCAGATCGTCTCCGGACGGATCGAATTGAATCCAGTAGCGATGAAGCTCGGCCATCCGTCGATCCTTTATTTCCCCTGTTGAAAAGCCGCTTCCAGGCCGCTTAAATCCTCGAGGATCCACTCCGGCTTCAGTTCTTCCGGCAGTTGTTCCGCTTCTTCCCGGCGGGTCGTCCCCGTCAGCACCAGGACCGTGTGCATCCCCGCCGCGCGCCCGCAGGCGATGTCCGTATCCGCCCGGTCTCCCACCATCACCGCCTGATCGGGGGGATAACCCGCCTCCTTCAGAATGATCTCCGCCGCTTCCGGGCTGGGCTTGCCGATGACCTCCGGGACCGTCAGCGACGCCGTCTCCACCGAGATGACGATGGACCCGCTCCCCGGCTCTACCCGCCCGCCTTCGAGGGGGTAGATCGGGTCGCGGTTGGTGGCGATGAAGTGCGCGCCGTGGAGGATCGCCTGTTGGGCCGCCTTCAGCTTCTCGTAGGTGAACTGCCGGTCAATCCCGACGATGACGTAATCCGCCCGCGCGTCCGGCGATGGCTCCACGAAGCGCAAGCCCACCGCCCCCAGCTCCTCATAGAGGCCGCCCTGCCCGATGACCAGCGCGGATGCGCCCCGCGCGCCCTCCTCTTTCAGCCGGAGGGCCGTGGCGTAGGCGCTGGTCATGATCCGCTCCTCCGGCGCGTCGATGCCCATCCCGGCGAGTTTGGCGCGGTAGCCCCGGCGGGTCTGCGCGGAGTTGTTGGTGAGGTAGTAGACCGCATGACCCGCCGCTTGCAGCCGCGCCACGGTTTCGGCGGCATGGGGGAGGACGGTCTGGCCCGTGTAAATGACGCCATCAAGGTCAAAGATGAAAAGCATGGGAAATTGGGGAGTTAGGAAATTGAGGAGTTAGGGAGTTGGGAAATTGGGGAGTTGGGTGGGGTTTCCGAGATAATGTGGTGAAAAACGTGGTGTGATGCAACAGAAGCTTCAGCCTCTAAAATCCCGGCCTCTCGAAAATTCTACGTCCTTAACTCGCCAACTTCCTGATTTCCTAACTCCCTAACTCCTCAATTTCCCGACTCCCCAATTTCCTAACTCCCCAATTTCCCAACTCCCCAATTTCCCAACTCCCCAATTTCTTAATCCTCGGCGATGCGGGCGGAGATCCCCTGGTTTCCGAGGTCGCGGACGGCTTCTTCGGCCTCGTTGCGCCCCGGAAACGGGCCGACCTGAACCCGGTAGGTCGTGCCACTCGAATCCTTTGAGGTCGTCACCGCCGGCTGATATCCCGAGGACGCCAGGCGGTCCGCCATTCGGCGGGCGTTCTCCTCTTCCTGAAATGCTCCGGCCTGAACCCGGTACTTTCGAGACGGCGCGGGAGGAGGGGCTTCCGCTTCGGCGATCCCCACGGTCGTTGGGGACGGCGCTTCCGGGATGGCCGGGCGGCTTAGGGGAGCTTGGGGGGCAGGCGTGGGAGCGGAAACCGCCGGGGGGGAATCAGGCGCAGGCGTTGGCTGTTGGGGTGCCGGGGTGGGCGTTGCCGGATTCTGCGGAGGGTGTTCCGGGGCGGCGGTCTCGCGGATCCGGCGGGGCGGGCCCGCCAGCTCCGTCACCCTCACTCGTTTCGGGTCGGATTGGGGCTCGACCGGCACAAAGCCCGGAACGTGCATGGGATCGGGGGCGGCGGGAGCCTGGGGGCGTGAGAGGCCGTACATCCCCACCAGGAAGGTGACGATGAACAGCCCCAGGAATCCGCCGGCATACCAGGGCCAGCGGGGGGAGGATTTCTTACGTGAACGATTGCGAGGCGGGGGAGCGCTCGCCGATGACTTTGCCATGCATACCTCCTGTGGTGAGGCCATTATATCACGCTTCCGATCCCTCCCGATAGCGGGAGAGGATCTGAGCGCCTCTTCATCCGACAGGCCGTATCACGAGAGTCCCAGCGGATGGGTTCGCTGCCCTCGAATTATCGGCGATATGCGGCGAGGAGTGGAGGAGCCCGTGCTGGGTCATGCGTGGATCTATCACCGGAACTCTCATTGGGGTGACGGCAGAGGGTCTTCATGGAGGGCCGGGAAAGACCGTGCCGCAGGCGAAAGCCGGTGCTCTCGCAATCGGACTTGAAACGGAGCGGAATAGTCCTGATCCCATGCTGTGAATCGGATGATGGGGGATGACTCCCACAGAACATAAAAGTGGAGCCGGGATACCCCAGCCCCACCTTTCTTTTACTGGCTCAATGGGAAGAGTGTGGGTCTGATGGGGAGGTGCCGCGACTGAAGTCGCTCCTGTGGAGCCTCCTCTACGCTCCGGCTGAGTGTCCCTTTGGGACACAGTACAGACGTACCGTACAGACGTACCGCTGGGATGCATCCTGGAGGGATGCTTGGCGAAGACCCCCAGGAGCGACTTCAGTCGTGGCGCCTCCCCATGATTTTAGCGTTTGGTAAGAAAAGTCAGGATCCACTCAGGAGGCCAGCGAAGGTCAGGTAAAGCCGACCGGGTCCGTGGTCGATCCAGATACAGACGTTGTGCAGGCCCCCTACGCCGGGTGGCAGGGGCGCTTCCCGTGCGGGCCTTCAAAGCCCCGGTCACACGCATACGGGGCCGGCGCTTTCGCTCCCCTGCTCTTGTAGCCGGGCCGGGGCGACGGGCCCGGAGCGAAAAAGCTCTGAAAAAGCTCTCCGCCAGGGGGGGGCCTTGGCGCTGGCCGAACCCGAACCCGGTGATCCCTTCGCGGGGAGGGGTGGCGATCATCAGGCAGAAGCCCTCGACCCCACCGATCCGGTTGCTGCAGCCGATATCCGCCCCGGTCCCGCCGCCCGGTATTTGAAGGAGAGTAGAGGGACGAAAAAAGCCGCGCGAGGCGGCTTTTTTCGTCCCTCCCTCTCGCCGCGATGGGCAAGAAAGACTGAATGGATGGATGCCTCGCGTCAGTCCAGCACGCGAGCCGTGCCGTTCATCGCAGCGATGACTTCCGCCGGGTTCTCGGCCTGGGCCACGACATCCTGGGTGATCTGCGGCGGGGCCGCGCCTTCCGGCAGGAGCCGCCGGGCGCCGACGTAGCGCATGCTGCGGCTTCCGCTGATCGAGTCGATCCGAACGCCCCGGCGCGGGTTCGCGGCGTGGATCATCTTCCCGTTGCCGATGTACATCCCCACATGGGAGATCCCCCGGCCGCGAGAGAAGAAGACGAGATCGCCGGGAAGCAGGTTCCCCTTGGAGACGGACTTGCCGTACCCGTACTGGCCCCGCGACGAGTGGGGCAGCTTGATCCCGATGCTGCGGTAGAGCTGCATCGTCAGGCCGGAGCAGTCGGTGGCGCGGGAGCTGGCAGCGCCGAACCGGTAGCGGGCGCCTCGGAACCCCATCGCCTTGCGGCTGAGGAGGGCGCGACGGTTCGTGAGGCGGGGAGCCGGACGGTTGCGGGCGGGCATGGCGGCCAGAGCGTTTTTACCCGCTTTGGGGGGGACCGGTACGGCCGGGGGAAGCGCGGGGGGATCGCTGGAGACCGCCGGGGCGGAGAAGGCGGTGGGAGCGAGGGTCATGCAACAAGCAGTGAGCGTCAACGTACAGAAAAGTGCTTTAAGAGTGCGCGTCAAGATGGACTCCTCCTGGCATCAAAAAAGTCACGGCGTAAACCGTGACCGATGATTTCCAGACGCGCGAAAGCATGCGCACACTGCGCTCTTCCCTGGCGTCCGAAGCTCACCGGCTGGACCGCCTCTTCGCCTCTGGAAAGGAAGGCGTGCGGCCCATGGTTTTTTCGTGCCCTGGCCTGCGGGGTTAGCTGACGGACTCGGGAAGGAAGAGCTTCCCTACCTGGCCAAATTGCGCGTGGCTCCAACGCCGTATCGCTGCGTTGCGCCGTGCGCCCGGCGACCAGGATTCGCCCCCCAGAATAACTTGGTTCCCCCGTCTCCCGGTTGGGAGTTCGGCTTCTGGTTGTATTGGGACTGAAACTACGACCCGCCGGAAATAACTTCCGACCGGCACCCAAATTTAAATCTCACTCGGCGGCATCCCGGGCGAGGATCCCGCTGTCAGGAAAGTGATCTTGAAACCGACGGCTTGTGTGCCCGACTTGCCAGCCGCTTACCATCGGCCTTTCCCGAAGCCTATCTTAAGGTGCTCTGAATTGTATGTCAACCCTTTTTGTTTGAAATTTCCGTTATTTGGGAAATATTTCACTTTTGTCACTTGAGAGACATTTTCTCATCCGAACCCCTGACGCACGGGGCCGAACCCTCACCCCTGGAAAGAAGGATCGGGCCTCCGTTTCGCGAAGGAGAGGGCAGGGGAGTCCCCCCGTTCGCTGCATGAGCCCCCTGTCGGAGCGCCCTTATGAATCCTGTGAAACGGCCTTCTCTCACCGGTTGGACGACCGTCCTGGTTTTCCTCCTCGCTATTTCGGCAACATCGCTTGGGGCGAAACGCCCGACTCCCGTTAAAGGAGATTCCCCGCGAGTGACCATCGAAAAGATCGAGTATAAAGGCTGGCCCAACAGCTATCGGATGAGCAACGGCCAATTGGAGCTGGTAGCAACGACCGACGTCGGCCCCCGGATCATTCGCCTGGGAACCCCGAACGGCCCCAACATGCTCAAGGAGTTCGACGACCAGATCGGCAAGACCGGCGGCAAGGAATGGCGGATCTACGGCGGCCACCGGCTCTGGCATGCGCCGGAGACCAAGCCCCGGACCTACGCTCCCGATAACGAGAGGATCGAGGCCCGCGCGGAAGGCGATACCCTCCACCTCACCCAGCCCGTCGAGGAGAGCACCGGCATCCAGAAAGAGGTCCTCATCCGGATGTCGCCCGATTCCCGCCGCGCGCGGGTGACCCACCGCCTCACCAACCGGGGACTCTGGCCCGTCGAACTGGCGCCGTGGGCGCTGTCGGTGATGGCTCCGGGCGGGGCGGCCTTCATCCCCCAGCCCACCCGGACCGATTCGGAACGCCTGCTGCCGAACCGCGCCCTCATCCTCTGGCCCTACACCGACATGTCCGACCCGCGCCACGTCTGGGGCAAGGAGTTCTTCATCGTGAAGTCGCGGGATGCGAGCCACCCCACGAAGATCGGCGTGACGGCCAACGACGGCTGGGCCGCCTACGCGAACAACGGCCACCTGTTCGTCAAGCGGTTCGATTACAAAGAGGGAGCGAACTACCCGGACAAAGGCTCCTCCGTGGAGGTCTACACCGCGTCGGGCATGCTGGAATTGGAAACCCTCGGGCCGCTGACGACGCTCGCTCCGGGCGCATCGGTGGAGCACATCGAAGACTGGTATCTCCTGGACGGCCCCGCCGTGACCGACGAGAACTCGGCCCGCCGCGCCGCAGAGATCGTGAAGCGGGAAACCGAACCCGTGAAGTAGATGATGGAACCGCAGATGAACGCAGATACACGCGGATAACCGTTGAAGCCCTGAAGATGGAGGATAGAGGATGGAAGATTGCTGGGGCGATCTATCTTCCATCCTCTATCCTCCATCCTCCATCGTTTATCCTCAAGCCGTTCCTCTGTGGCCCTCTGTGCTCTTCGTTGCATGCTATGTCAGTATCCACATGAGCGATTTCCGGGTTTTTCTTGTTGGGTTGTGAGAAGCATGAAGCATTTGAACAAAGTAGCTATGGGCGTGGGGGTCGTCGTGGTCTCGGCGTTGATGACCCTGCCGCTGGCCTCTAAGGCCCCCAAGCCGTTCGTCCCCACCGATGACCCTCTGGCCGCCTATAAGCTGGGCTGGACCCGCGCGCTGCCCTGGAAGAAGGTCATCGACATCAAAGAGTGCGCGGGACGATCCTCGACGGAGAAATGGGCCGAGGCCCTGCGCCGTTTGGGTCCGGGGGGCGGGGTCGTCTATTTCCCGCCCGGCGTTTATCGCTTCCAGAGCGATCTCGTGCTTCCGGACAACATCATCCTGCGCGGGGTGGATCCGAAGCAACCGGACGCAAAGAGGGACGATTATTATCCCCAGGCGCGGTTCGAGTTCCCCCGCTACGTCCCCGCCTTTACGGGCGAAGGCACGCCCACCGAAACGGCTTTCAAGGTCATCCGGCTGGAGAACCCGGCGACGGCGAGCAATGTGGGCATCCTCAATATCGCGGTCAACCGGGCGCGGGTCGTCTTCGGCGGGGGGGCGGACCATCGGGTCGGGAAGAACCGGTTCGTTGTCGGCTGCGTGCTGACCAACGCGGCGGGGGTCGACTCCCGCATCCCCGACCGCACCGCCGGGCAGCATGCATGGCAGCGATACAACAACCGCCATGCGGCGGCGATCAGCGTCCATTCCGCCGAGAACGCCCTCATCGCGAACAACCGGCTCCCCGAAGGAATCCCCGACGACTTCACGATGGACGGCTACGTCCTGCTCGACCGGGGGAAGAAGCCCCGCGCGGTGGACGGCGTCGTGTTCGATTACAACAACCGGCCCGGCATCGACCTGAACGGATTCTGTATCGGCGGGGCGGGGGGCAGCCCGCCGGACGGCACGCCCGAAACACACCCATGGGGCTTCCGAAAAGGCGGCATCATCCGGGACAACTACATCTACTCCACCGGTCGCACGGCGATCTCCTTCGGCGGAGACGGGACGGTCTGCACCGGCAATGTCGTCCGGTTCAAGCCGGACGTGACCCGCTGGACGGCGACCGGGGCGCAGATCGCTTCCGGGTCCTCCACCAACGACAACCGGGCCGTGCAGATGCGCGGGTGGCGGTGGAACGTCTCGCGCAACGATTATGAGGTCTACAAGAACAAACTCGCCGATTCGGCTTATTACTTCAATGACGGCGAGGGCCTCATGCACGAGGACCACTGCAACAGCACCATCCGCGACAGTCGCCTGATCGGGAATCGGGGGAACGCCTACCTCTCCCTCTACAAGACGGCGGGCATCGACGGCCTGCTCGTCGAGAACAACGAAATCCGCACCGACGGCGGGATTCAGGCCATCTACGTGGACGCGAACCGCAATGCCGGACCGTTCCCGTGCAAAAACGTCACCATCCGCCACAACGTCACGCGCGGCACGGGAATTCTGATCCGGGGAACGCCGGCGGCGGGGAACACGGTGGTCGGCAACCGCCACATCGGCCCGACCGGGACGATAGTGAACGCGGCGGATGCCATGCTGAAGGACAATGTCAACTACGCCGTGAAAACGGATGCAAAAAAATAGGGTAATCGAGAGTCCTGTGTTGCTGACCGTTCTCCGCCCGACGATGATCGCGGTCCATCATTCGCCCGGTGATTCATCGCCGGGCGGCTATCGGTCCGCCGAGGGGGATTCCGGCACGCTTCCTATGTCATACTCCCACGGAAGGCCGCTCATGCCCACCTCCCGAAGCATTGTAGATCGCTTGACCGCTCCACCGGACGAAAGAAGGAGTCCCTCCATGCCCGTGCTGTCCCCGGCCCAGATCGAGACCGAAGTGCAGACCCTGAACCATTGGCAGTACCTCACTGACGAGATCGCCACGCAGCTCACCTTCGACACCTTTGATGACGCCTACCGGTTCGTGCGTACGGTGGCGGAACTGGCGATCAAGCTGAACCACCATCCGACCTTCTTCTGGAGCTACACCCAGTTGACGCTCACCCTCGCGACCCACGACGAAGGCGGCATCACCGAGAAAGACATCGCGTTAGCGAAACTTGTGGATCAGATCGATATCCCCCGCGAGTCGTAGGAGCCTTTCCCATGCGCTTCACCTGGTACGGGCACGCCGCGTTTTTGATCGAGGGGACGAACGAGAGCGGCCAGCCGGTTCGGATCATCACTGACCCTTACAAGTCGCCGGACTGCGGCGGCTACGCCCCGGTGGACGATACGGCGGAGGTCGTGACCCTGAGCCACGAGAATCCGGTCTACCACAGCGATCTCTCCAGCATCCGGGGCGATTACGAGGCGGTATGGGGAATGAAGCTGCCGCCGGAGGGGGTGACGGCGAGGGGCGTGACGTTCCGCAGATGCACCGTGTATGAGAACGACGCCCGCGACCCCGACGGGGCAAACGCGATGATCCGCTTCACGCTGGAAGGGCTGACGGTCTCCCACCTGGGGGACCTGGGCCACGCGCTGAATGAGGAAGAGAAGGCGTTTCTCCGGGGGACGGACGTGCTC
>JAHWJO010000132.1 GCA_019348365.1 Armatimonadota bacterium
GCCGCTCCGGGCAGCCCCGACATCCTGACGGGCAACGCCCTGGCGGCGGCGGACGTGGATGCGAGCGGCACGGTGAACGTGACCGACGCCGTGCGGGTCCTCCAGGCCGTCGTGGGTCTCGAACCCGGCAAGGGTCTCATCCCCACCCTGACCTGCCCGTAATCTCAGGCAGGGAAGCCCCCTCCCTCTTCACGGGAGGACATCAACAAGATAAAAAGCCGGCCTTCGGGAGAAATCCCGAAGGCCGGCTTTTTTGCCTCTTCTCTTTTTAGCCTCTTCTACGGAGTAGGGAGCCGCCGTAGATCGCTCCTCTCCGGCAGGGCTTACGTCCGAGAGCGCCGCAGGGACGGGGCGGCAGGCATGTCGTGGGTGGGGAGGCTCCACGGCTTGCGGTACGCCCGGTAGAAGCTCTGGTCCCGCATGAGCGCGGGGGCGTTCGTGATACGCTGGGTCTTCCCGTCCCAGTCGATCTCCCGGCCCGTGCGGTACGCCACGTTGGCGAGGTGACAGGCCGCCGTCGTGTAGTGCATCGTCTCGATGTCCGAGCGGGGCGTTTTCCGGGAGCGCATGCAGTCGAGGAAGTTGCTCCAGTGGTCGTTGACGCGGTTGGGGCTCGGGGTCTTCTCGCGGGGCTGGCCGTCCTTCCCGACGACGCTCCAGCCGCCCCGGTCCACCCGGAGGATCGCGTCGCTGCCGATGAACTCGGTCCCGTGATCCCCGCCGCCGTCCAGCCCCGGCGCGCCCACGTGCACCTCCCAGTGGAGGACGAAGTCCGGGTTGTTGAACTTGTAGATCGCGATCTGGGTATCCGGCGTGTCGCGGTCGTCCTGCGGGCCGGAGAGGATCTTGCCGCCGTAGCTCGCCACGGACTGCGGATGCCAGGTGTTCATCCCCAGCAGCGCAATGTCGATCATGTGGACGCCCCAGTCGCCCGCCATGCCGCCCGCGTAATCGAAGAACCAGCGGAATGAGCCGTGGCAACGGTTGGGCCGGTACGCCACCTTCGGGGCCGGGCCAAGCCAGAAATCCCAGTCGAGGTGCGCGGGAGGGTCCTGCGGCTTCTGGTTGCCGACCCCCGCGCCGCCGAGAATCCACGCGCGGCAGACCGAGACCTTGCCGAGCTTGCCGGAGCGCACGTAGTCGATGGCGTCCACGAAATGCTGGGTGCTCCGCTGCCAGGTGCCGACCTGCACCACCGTCCCGAACTTCTTCGCGGCGTTGACCATGGCGAGGCCCTCCCAGACGTCGTGGGAGATCGGCTTCTCGACATACACGTCCTTTCCGGCCTCGCAGGCGTGGATCATCGGGAGGGCGTGCCAGTGGTCCGGCGTGCCGATGATGACCGCGTCCAGCTCCTTCATCTCGAGGAGCTTGCGGTAGTCCTTCACGGCCAGGGGGTCGCGCCCGTACTTGTTCTTCACGTCGCCGGCGGCCTGGGCGAGGTGGTTCGCGTCTACGTCCGCAAGGCCGATGATCTCCACGTCCTTGTGGCCCATGAAGTTGTTCATGTTCGCCCGGCCCATGCCGCCGCAGCCGATGAGGGCCATGCGGATCTTGTCGTTCGCGCCGATGGTGCGGCGGTCCACCGCCGTACGGCCCCCCGGCGTCCGGGCCGCCTCGCCCCGCGCGGCAGCGAGACCGAAGCCCGTCACCGCCGCCGCCTTACCCGTCCGGCCCATGAATTCCCGCCGGGACAGTCGTTTATCGTCCATGGAAGCTCACTCTTTCTGAGGTATGGGGAATGAGGAGCCGTGAGGCTCCTTCCGCCGTCCCTTTCCCGGAATTGAGAAAGGGATCACAAGGGTTCTACAGTGGTATTGCGCTAAAGGAGAGGGAAAATCCTTCCTCATGTCCGCCCGAACGGGATCTCAGGCCCGCATTCTTCATCGGTCCCCTTGAGAGGTTCGACTTTCTCATCCGCCTGACAGAGTGCAGCCATACGCATCGAAAGGGTGAAGCTTTGAGGCAGTATGTGAAGCTGACTCCGGCTCAGAAGAAGCAGATCACAAAGGATTGGCAGAGCCGGTTTCCCGGCTTCGCCGTTTACAAGACGATGTGGCTGCTCCGGAGGGCGGGACCGCTCGTCATCGGGGTCAACCTGAATCCGGGTTTCGGGAACTTCGATTATTTGCCGCTGTTCCATGTCCACAATCTGGCCCGGCCGTGGGATACGATCTCTCTTAACCTTCGTCAAGAACTGCTGACGGATAGGGGCGCTCCGATGGCATATATCCCCTCGCAAAAGCATGAGGAGAAGTGGGAGGATGCCGTCCGGCGCATGTATGAGCAGGCGCCACTGCCTTTGGAAGGGGACGTGCCGCTCAGCCAAGTGGTTCAGGCGTATAAAAATTATATTCTGAAACCCGTAGCACTCGGAGCCAGCCGTCTTTACGAAGATGTCATTTCTCTTCTCTGCTGGTGCGGCTACCTGGATGAAGCAAAGGAATTCCTGGAGGAAACCTGCCGGGAGATCATCCATTGGCCCCAATACATCTGGGATAAAAAGTCGGAGGGAATAGAAGGCTGGCGTGACCGGATGTTAAAGGTCATTGAAGACCCCGAGCGGGTAAAAACGACCGTTCAGGAAAGGATCACCCGGCACAAACTGGAGAAGATACCCGCTTCAGAATTGATCTGTGACCTGTGAAAGACCTATCATTTCTAA
Organism: Armatimonadota bacterium; assembly: GCA_019348365.1. Taxonomy (GTDB): domain Bacteria; phylum Armatimonadota; class DTGP01; order DTGP01; family JAHWJO01; genus JAHWJO01. The sequence continues at coordinate 2,666 of JAHWJO010000132.1, forward strand.
CGCGCGCGATCAATTTCTCACGAATATTGTACACCGGTCTCGTTCTTCGCTCACCCGTACCTCCAGGCCTGACCCAACCCCATCCGGCCTCCGGGTAAATGGTCTGGATCAAACCAATCCGCGTGAATCCGTTCCTATCGGCGTGCCGAAGGCCCGCGACCCCTTTCACCCAACGACCCAACGACCCAATCACCCAACGACCGAAGGGAGGACAATGGCGTTTCTCTTAAGCTGCCAGGAAATCACGAAATCATACGGAGCGCGACCCCTCTTTCAGGGCATCACCCTGGGGATCGACGAAGGGGAACGGATGGGCCTGCTCGGCCCGAACGGCTCCGGGAAATCGACCCTGCTCCGGCTCATGGCGGGGGAGGAGCGGCCCGACAGCGGCATTCTATCCGGGCGGCGGGGCCTGCGGCTCGGCTATCTCCCGCAGGAAGATTTATTCGCGCCGGGTGTCCGCGTGGACGGCGTGCTCGCCGAAGCCCTCACCGGGGAGCCGCTGGATGACGGAGAGCGCGAGAGGAAGATCGACGCAATGCTCGCTCGAATGGGATTCGCGCAGCGAGATGCGCCCGTCGAGACCCTCTCCGGGGGGTGGAAGAAGCGCCTGGCGCTCGCGCGCGAGCTGATCAGCGAGCCCGACCTGCTGCTGCTCGACGAGCCGACGAACCACCTCGACCTGGACGGCATCCGGTGGCTGGAGGATCTGCTCCGGCGGGCTCCCTTCGCGTTCGTGCTCGTCAGCCACGACCGCTATTTCCTGGAGAACGTGACCCGCCGCATCGTGGAGCTGAACCGCGCCTACCCCGAAGGGTATCTCAGCGTGGTCGGCGCGTACAGCGATTTCCTGCTGAAGAAGGAGGAGTTCCTGCACGCCCAGTCCCGACAACAGCAGGTGCTGGAGAGCCGGGTGCGGCGGGAAGTGGAGTGGCTGCGCCGGGGACCGCAGGGACGGCAGACGAAGTCCAGCGCCCGAATCCAGGAAGCCGGGCGGCTCATGGGCGACCTGGACGAGGTCCGATTCCGCAACGCCCAGAACCGGACGGCGGGGCTCGATTTCAACGCGAGCGGGCGGAAGACGAAGGAGCTCCTCGTTTTGAAAGGGGTGGAGAAGGGCCGAGGCGGGAAGGTCCTCTTCTCCGGCCTCGACCTGACGCTCTCGCCGGGGGTGCGGCTGGGCCTCGTGGGGCCGAACGGCGGCGGCAAGACGACTCTCCTGCAACTCCTGAACGGCGAGATCGAACCGGACCGGGGGACGATCCGGCAAGCCGAGGGGCTGCAAACCGTCTACTTCGACCAGGATCGGGAGCAGCTCGACCTCCGGATGACGCTGCGGAACGCCCTCGCCCCGGAAGGAGACACCGTCCGGTATCAGGGGAAGTCGCTGCACGTCGTCGCGTGGGCGAAGCGGTTCCTGTTCCGGGAGGAGCAGCTGGAAATGCCGCTCGGACAGCTCTCCGGCGGCGAACAGGCGCGGGTCCTCATCGCGCGGCTCATGCTCCGCCCCGCCGACCTCCTGCTGCTCGACGAGCCGACGAACGACCTCGACATCCCGACGCTCGAAGTGCTGGAAGAGAGCTTGCTGGAGTTCCCCGGCGCAGTGGCGCTCGTCACCCACGACCGGTTCCTCCTGGACCGTGTCGCGACGGAAGTCCTCGGCATCGACGGGGAGGGCCGGGCTGGATTCTTCGCGGACGTTCACCAGTGGGAGGCGTGGCGGGACCGGCAGGCATCCGCCGATGCCGCTACCGAGCGGGCCGTGAAGAAGGTCGCCGCCGTGCCCCCGCCGCCCCGCGTCGCCCTGACCTCTTCGGAGCGTCGGGAGTGGAACACCATCGAAGGGAAGATCGAGGCGGCGGAGGCTGAGGTGCAGGCCCTCCAGGCGCGAATGGAGGACCCGGAGGTCGCCTCGGATCACGAGAAGCTGGGGGAGTGCTGGGCCGAGCTACAACACGCGCAGCAGCGCGAAGCCGACCTCTACGCCCGCTGGGAGCTTCTGGAAGCGAAGAAGAAGGCCGCCGAGGGCGGTTAGCCGAAAGGTAGAACAAACCGCGTTTTTGGGAAGCCCGCCAGAAGGAGAGACCCTTTATGCCCGATAGTCCGACCCTCCCGCTCCGTCCGCAGGGGGAGATCCCGCTGCTGGGGTTCGGCACCTACCCGATGAAGGGCGACGAATGCCGCCGGGCCGTCGAAACGGCACTGGATTGCGGCTACCGCCACCTCGACACCGCCGACGCGTACGGCAACCACGACGCGGTCGGTGCAGCCCTCCAAAGCGCCGCCGTGCCGCGAGAGCAAATCTTCCTGACCACCAAGGTCATGCGCGACAAGCTGCGCTACGAGCAGGTGATCGAGGTCGCCGAGCGAAGCCTCCGGGAGCTTCAGACCGACTACCTGGACCTGTTCCTCGTCCACTGGCCGAACAACGAGATTCCAATGGAGGAGACGTTCCGGGCGATGGCGCGGCTCATCGAAGAGGGGAAGATCCGCGCCTGCGGGGTCTCCAACTTCACCGTGAGCCGCCTGGACCGCGCCCTCGCCCTCGATCTCGGCCCGATCAGCGTCAACCAGGTGGAGTACCACCCCTTCCTCAACCAGAAGGACCTCCACCGCTTCTGCACGGAGCGAGGCGTGGCGCTGACCGCCTATTCGCCGCTGGCGCAGGGGAAGATCGCGGGCGATCCCACCCTGGAGGAGATCGCGCAGAAGTACGGGAAGTCTCCGGCCCAGGTGACGCTGCGCTGGCTGCTCCAGCGGGGCATCGTCGCGATCCCCAAAGCCTCCTCCCGCCCCCACATCGAGGCGAACCTGAATATCCTGGACTTCGAGTTGTCTTCGGAAGACTTCCGGCGCATCGATAATAGGGAGCGGTGGGAGCGGCTCATCACCTGGGACGTGGCCGATTTCGACGACTGAAGCCGCTCTTGCTTGCCTATGAGGATGAGAGTCCGGTAGTGTACCCTGCGACTCAAGTCGCGGGCAACAAATGCACGAAGTCCCACTGCGGGGACTACACGATCGGTTTAATTATTAAAGCGGAGGATGGGCCTGAAGTCGGCGTAGGCCGACTTTGCGCCCTTGTTGCCCGCGGCTTGAGTCGCAGGGCACACTACCGGACTCTCATTTCAATACGAAGGGACCTTATATGAAATCACAGCTGGCCGTTCAGATGTACACCGTCCGCGATCACACCAAGACCGCAGCGGACCTGGCGCAAACGCTGGAGAAGATCCGCGACATCGGCTACCCCGCCGTGCAGCTCTCCGCCGTAGGCGCGATGGGGGGCGAGAACCCCGAAGTCTCTCCGGAGCAGGCGCGCCGGATGCTGGACGACAACGGCCTCCAATGCATCGCCACGCACCGGAGCTGGGACGAGCTGGCGGGAAAGACGCAGCAGGAGATCGACTTCCACCGGACCCTCGGCTGCGACTTCACCGCCATCGGATCGCTGCCGTCGTCTTACCAGAAAGACGGCGCGGAGGGCTACCGCCGGTTCGTGCATGACGCCGGGCCGGTCATCGAGCGGTTGAAAGCGGCGGGGATTCGCTTTGGCTATCACAACCACGCCTTCGAGTTCGAGCGTGTTGAAAATGGGGAAGGGGACGCGCGCACTCTGTTTGATATTCTCATCGAGGAGGGCGGGCCGGATTTCAACCTGGAACTCGACCTTTACTGGATCGCCCACGCCGGGGTGAACCCGGAAAGGATCGTGGAGCGGTGCCGGGGGCGCGTGCCGGTGATCCACGTCAAGGATAAGGAAGTGGCGGGCAAGGACTCCGTGATGGCGCCGGCCGGGGAAGGGAATCTGGACTGGGAGCACCTGCTGCCGGCCTGCGATGCGGCGGGCGTGGAGTGGTACGCCGTGGAACAGGACACCTGCCGCCGCGACCCGTTCGACTGCCTCCGGTCGAGCTTCGAGTTCCTGAGCCGTACGGCTGCCGATAGGCCCGGCGAATAAATTCGCGGGCAACAACGGCGCAAAGTCGGCTTGTGCCGACTTCAGGCCCATCTCTCTTCAAATAATTAATCGGTCGTTAAGTCCCCGAAGGGGGACTTTGCGCCCTTGTTGCCCGCGAATTCATTCGCCGGGGCAGGGGCACTCCCCCGAACTCCTGCCCTTTCCACCCTATCACTCCCTCACTTCTTCACCTTGTCACCCCATCATCCCAACCGTCCGCGAGGGAGGCGCTCCATGGATTCCATGAGCCTGTTGCTGGAGCTGGCCGCTTCCGCCGTCGTGTACGACCTGGAGCAGCCCCGCACCCCGGAGATGCCGATGCACCCGTCGCACCAGCCGGGGTACGCGTACCATCTCCACCGCCGCCACGAGGACGATTACCGGCCCGAGGAGAAAGGCCCGAGGGGCGGGGCGTCGGGCGTGATCGTCTGCAAGGAGCACGCCGGCACCCACATCGACGCGCTGTGTCACCAGTCGGAGCACCTGACGATGCATAACGGCGTCCGCGTCGGGCCAAGGGTTCAGACCTCCAGAGGCTTCCTGCAGCATGGGGTGGAGGAGATCCCGCCGCTGGTCGCTCCCGGTCTCCTCCTCGACGTGCCGCGCCTCTTCGGGGAGGATGCCCTGGAACCGGGATACGCCGTCACGGAAGCGGACCTGCGGGCGTGCTGCGAGCGGCAGGGGGTCTCGATCCGGGCCGGGGAGATCGTGCTCGTCCGCACGGGCAACGCCCGCTTCTGGGGCGACCCGGAGCGGTATCTGAAGGGGCCGGGGATGACCGCCGGGGGGTCCCGCTGGGTGGCGGAGCAGCGTCCCCTCGCTGTCGGGGCGGACAACATGGCCTGGGATGTCATCGGGCTTTACGACGAGGAGATCGGCAGCGACCTGCCCGGCCACCTGATCCTGCTGGTGCGCCACGGGATCTACATCCTGGAGAACCTCGATCTGGAGGCGCTCGCCGCTTCGGGGCATTCGCGCTTTCTGTTCATCTGCGCCCCATTGAAGCTCGTCGGCGCGACCGGCTCTCCGGTGCGCCCCCTCGCCCTCGTCACGGACGAGGAAGGGAAGGAGGAAACGACATGAGCATCGTGATCTGGCCGCCCGTCTCCGCCGAGTGGATCGCGGCGATCCGCGATGCGGCGGGGGAGCGGGAAGTGGCTGCTCCGCAATCGGAAGCCGAAGCCGGGGAGGCCGCGCGGGAGGCCGAGGGATGGATCGGCCGCCTCACGCCGGAGATGCTGGCAGCCGCGCCGCGCCTCCGCTGGCTCCAGGCCACCTCGATCAGCCTGGAAGGCGTCGTCTTCCCGGAACTGGCCGATCATCCGGTGACGCTCACGCACCTCAGGCACATCTACGACGATCACATTGCGAACCACGTCCTCGCGCTACTGCTGGCCCACTGTCGCGGGCTGCCCCGGCTGATCCGGCGGCAGGCGGAGCGCAAATGGTCCCCCGGCGACGCGGCGGGGCTGGACCCGTCGGCAATGACGGTCCTCATCCTTGGGCTGGGCGGGATCGGCTCGGAGTTCGCGCGGCGGGTGTCGGTCCTGGGCGCGAGGGTCGTCGGGCTTGACCCGCGCGTGGAGGCTCCTCCGCCGGGGGTGGATGAACTGGACCGCCCCGAACGGCTGGCCGACCGGCTCCCGGAGGCCGATGTGGTGGCGGTCTGCGCCCCGCTCACGCCCGAGACCATGGGGCTGTTCGACGAGGCGATGTTCCGGCGGATGAAGCCGGCGGCCTATTTCATCAACATCGGGCGGGGAAAGATCGTCCGCCTCGCCGCGCTGGAGCGCGCGCTGGAGGAGGGATGGATCGCCGGGGCGGGCCTCGACGTGTTCGAGGAGGAGCCGCTGCCCCCCGACAGCCCGCTGTGGGGGAGGGAGGACGTGATCCTCACGCCGCACGTCGCGGGGAAGGGGCCGGGGACGGAGGCGCGCCGCCTGCGTGTCATCGTCGAGAACGTAAAGCGGTTCGTCTCCGGGAAGCCGCTGTTGTACGTCGCGGACAAGAGGCAGTGGTACTGATGGCAACATTCAAACGGCGGCAAGGGAGTCTCTAAGATTGGTTGGATGAATATTCTAAAATATGGGAGTGCCCTATCGAATGCATTTTTTGTGAGGCAAAGATGATTAAGAAGATATCGAATGAGAAATGGCAGCAGTTTCTTTCCTTTGATCGTTTCTATGAGCCTGACAGTCCTGACGATAAGGAACACCTCTACGTCAAGGGCAGTGTCTTTCATGGATTTTCATACATCCATGCAGATTCCATTCTTGAACAGATAAAAGATTGGCTCACCAGTAGGAGTGAAGAATCGGTTTACTATTTCATAACACAGTCCGTAGAGAATGAAGAAGCTCCCTGTTACGAGATCTCCATTGATGACATCCAGGCCGATGTTTTAAGCGAACTGTGTGATAGCTTTGAAAGTGTGCTCGTGGGCAAAGATTTCAAATGGGCGCTCTCTTTTGATCATGAAAGCTATTTGCACGTATCCGGGTCTGAAGAGTTATCCAATGAATTACTTTCTCTGTTGCTCCCCTTTCGCGCCAACAAGGAAAATGAGAATCCTGCTTTGAGGCTATCAACACGTCTGATGAATGACGTATAACTTCAGTACAGTCTTTTCACTTCCCCTGCCGGAACTCGCGTCGGAACCACTCCACTGCCGCCTTGCGGGGATCGTCGAGAATATGAAGCGGTTCGTCTCAGGGGAGCTGCTGCTGTACGTGGTGGGTAAGGCTCAGTGGCACTGACCGGAAGAAATTCAGAGTATCCTTTATTTGATTGGAGGTGAAAATGGATAGTTCAGAATTGAATTTTAAGACAGGGGAAATTATTCGATTCAAACATAATCCTTTTGGTGAAGAAGGGGAAGCTATCGGAGTGATATGGGCGCTCTATCCTGAAATGGGATACTATGACATTGAAATCTATACGTTTGATGACAGTGGACCCGTGGCAAACACCTTCGAGGAGAATGAAATAGAAAAATTGTCTATAGTGGATAAAAATGGATGTTTACTGAAGCTTACAGATGAGCAGCGAATCCGTCTGCTTGAAGCGGCACGCCGCTACAGCTTGGATGACTCATAGAGCGGCTCGCCTAAGAGGAAGAATACAAGCAAAATAACAATCAGAGACAGCATATAAATTCTAACTTCAACTCATAGCAGAAATCCGTTGAATAGTAATTGATTAGCCGGTAAGAGATCAGGGAGAGGAATGAGCAAACTGCCTGG
>JAHWJO010000580.1 GCA_019348365.1 Armatimonadota bacterium
TCGTGCATCCCGGGCAACACGACCATACGCGGCAATCACGATTTGTTTGGGTAGGGGCCGCCACTCACGCCACTCCTGGGGGGCTTACAGCCGCGCGTCCCCCGGGGCCGAAACAAATCTGTACAACTGTCCTACCTTATCGTTGCCCGCCGGGACCAGCCGCCGACGGAGCCCCAGGTGTGAATTCAGTCGCGGCACTCCCCACCAGATCCAAACTCTTCCCGATGGAGCCCAAAAAGAGAACGGATCTTCCAAGGATGGAGCGGCCCTACCTCTTTCAGGGTGAAAGCTAATACGGCGCGATTTCAAATTCGGGTACAATCGAGAGGCGTAGGGGTGACCCTTCACTGCCCGGCGATCCACCACCGGGCTATTTTGGACGAAGCCCGACGGAAGCCGGGCTGGGGGAGTTCGGGACTCTTCTCTCCGTAGACCGGTTCGGTGTCGGACAAAGAGAACGATACGGCATGGGACAGTCCCGCTCCGAGCGGGACTTCGTAGCAGAAGCCCGGTATTTTAACGCCGGTCGATGAAGGAAATGAATCCACGTATCGCACTAACAGGAGCGCGGGGCCGGCTGGGCACGGAGCTTTGTTCTCTCCTGCCCGGCCTCATCCCGCTCCACCGTCCAGAATTCGATCTGACGCAGCCCGACACCCTCGCGCCTGCCTTGGACGCCTGCCGCCCGCAGGTACTGATCCATGCAGCGGCCTACACGGATGTACGAAAGGCCGAAGAAGAGCGGGCGGAATGCTGGCGCGTCAATGTGGAAGGCACCCGCCATCTCGTTCGGGAGGCGATCCGCCGGGGGATTCACCTGGTCCACATCTCCACGGACTACGTCTTTGAAGGGACGCGGGGCGGCTATCGAGAAACGGAGGTACCGGGGCCGGTGAGGAACTATTACGCCCTTACCAAGCTGGTCGCGGAGGAGAGCGTGAGGGTTTCCCCCCGGCATCTGGTGATCCGCACCTCGTTCCGGCCCCGCGAGTGGCCCTATCCGGTCGCCTTCACCGACGTGTACACCAGCCAGGATTACGTCGACCTCATTGCGCCGGAGATCGCTCTGGCGGTCCGCCATCTGGAGGAGATCCCCTACGACACCCTCCACATCGCCACGGAACGCAAGTCGGTCTACGAGCTGGCCCGCCGCCGAAAACCGGACGTGCAGCCCGGCAGCAAACGCGAAACCCCGGTCAGCTTGCCGGACGACATCTCCCTGGACATCTCCCGCTGGACCGAGCTGAAGCAACGGTGGAAGGAAAAGGCATGAGGATCGACGATCGGGTGCAATCGGCCGTGTTCTTCCAGGACTACTCCTCGCAGCCGGAGATCGACGGGGTGAAAACCGTGCCCCTCAAAAAGCACCGGGCGATGGAGGGGTGGTTCATGGAGCTGATCCGCATCACCGACGGCGTGATCGAAGGGCCGGACCCGAAATTCGAGGCGCGGCAAATCTCCCTCTCCAACGCGGTGCCGGGGCGAATCAACGCCTTTCACCTCCACCCCCGGCGACACCAGGACGAGCTCTGGTGCGTGATCTCCGGACTGCTCTCGGTCTGGCTGGTGGACGTGCGGCAGGATTCTCCCACCCAGGGGAACCGGCGGCAGGTGATCCTCTCCGGCGAAGAGCCGACGATCCTCCTGATCCCGTCCGGGGTGGCGCACGGCTACAAGGCCGGACCCGACGGCGCGCTGCTCCTTTACGTCATGAACGACCAGTTTACCGTGCGGGACACGAACGAAGGCCGGCTCCCCTGGGATTTTTTCGGCGCGGACCTCTGGACGGATAACCGGGGATGAGACGGAGGGGATGACATGATTATCGGTCCGTGGAGGAGAGCATGAACGTCCTGGTCACCGGCGGGGCGGGCTTCATCGGGTCGAATTTCCTGAACATGATGGCGCCGCGCTATCCCGAACACCGCTTCATCAACATCGACAAGCTCACCTACGCGGCCAACCCGATGAACCTCCGGAGCGTGGAGGTTCTGCCGAACTACGCCTTTGAGCGGGTTGACATCGCGGATTCCGGCGCGGTTCGGTCCGTCTTCGAGCGGCACCAGCCGGATCGGGTGTTCCACTTCGCGGCGGAAAGCCACGTGGACCGGAGCATCGCGGGGCCGGAGGCGTTCATCCGGACGAACCTCATCGGCACGTTCAACCTGCTGGAGGCCTGCCGCGCCTTCTGGGACCGCAGCCCGGACCGCGTTTTCCACCAAGTCAGCACGGATGAGGTGTACGGCTCCCTCGGCGAGACCGGATTCTTCACCGAAGAGACCTGCTACGATCCCAGCAGCCCCTATTCCGCTTCCAAAGCTTCCAGCGACCATTTCGTGCGGGCGTACCACCGCACCTACGGCCTCTCCGTCAAGATCACGAACTGCTCCAACAACTACGGGCCGTATCAGTTCCCCGAAAAGCTGATTCCGCTCATGATCCTGAATGCGCTGGAGGGCAAGCCGCTCCCCCTCTACGGCACGGGCCGGAACGTCCGCGACTGGCTGTTCGTGGAGGATCACTGCGATGCCGTCTGGCTCGTCGCCGAAAAGGGTGCCGTCGGGGAGACGTACAACATCGGGGGCAATTGCGAGAAGACGAATATCGAGATCGTGAATCTCATCCTCGACGGCCTGGCGAAAGAGACCGGGAGAGATCAGGAAGCGCTCCGGTCGCTGATCACCTTCGTCCCGGACCGGCCGGGCCACGATCACCGGTATGCCATCGACGCCTCCAAGGTCCGGCGCGACCTCAGCTGGACCCCGAAGGAGAGCTTCGAGAGCGGGCTGCAAAAGACGATCCGCTGGTACCTGGAGCATGACGAATGGGTGAGGAGCGTCCAATCGGGCGCGTACCAAGAGTGGATCGTGAGCCATTACCGATTC
>JAHWJO010000133.1 GCA_019348365.1 Armatimonadota bacterium
CTGCTGGACGCGGACTACACCTACCTGAACGAGGAGCTGGCGAAGCACTACGGCATCGAGGGGGTAACGGGTCCGGAGCTCCGGCGCGTGCCGCTGCGGGACCGGCGCCGGGGTGGTATCCTGGTCATGGCGAGCGTGCTGACCGTCACCTCGTATCCCCAGCGCACGAGCCCGGTGCTGCGCGGGCGGTGGGTGCTGGAGGAAATGCTGGGCGCCACCGTGCCGCCCCCGCCGCCGGACGCGGGCGGGCTGCCCGCCGACGAGGCGCCGCGGGAGGGGCTGACCTTCCGCCAGCGGCTGGAGAAGCACCGTGAGAAGCCGGAGTGCGCCTCCTGCCACAACCGGATGGACCCGCTCGGCTTCGGGCTGGAGAACTACGACGCCATCGGGCGGTGGCGGGAGAAGATCGGCAGCGAGGCGGTCGATTCCTCCGGCGTGCTCACCACGGGCGAGAAGTTCGACGGGCCGGTGGCGCTGAAGGGGCTGATCCTCAAGCGCAAGGAGGAGTTCAACCGGAACCTTACCGAAAAGATGCTGGCCTACGCCCTCGGGCGCGGGGTAGAGCCGTACGACCTCCCGACGGTGCGGAAGATCACCCAGGCCGTCGCCAAGGACGGGTACAAGAGCACGACCCTGGTGATGGAGGTGGTGAAGAGCTATCCCTTCCAGTACCGGAAGAACCAGTAATGAAGAAGACGCTTCCGGCTTCGGATGGGAAGCGTATCAACCTTCTGGGCTGCCGGGTGGAACAGGTCCGATTCTGTGCGGGAGGCCCTCCGGTGCGCTTCGTCCTTATGGATGAGCATCGGGGACTCGTTCAGTTGTCCATTGACGGGGAGATAAAACTTCAACTCCCCCAGGGAGAAATGAGATTAACCGGCGCGAAACCCGGCGTAACCTTTGACCCCTGCGAGTTGTCTCCTCTTTTAGGACTCCTGGGGACGCAAGTGATGGATACCGAAACGACCCCTTCCGGCGGTTTGGAGATCACTTTTTCCAATCAGTGGTCGCTGTTTGCCGGAGTAGACGACTATAATTATCCTGTGTGGCACGTTCGCACTCAAGAATTATCATTGACTTAATAGAGCTATAGGGGCTGTGTTCGGATCAGACCCGAACTCCTTTATTCATCTGGAGGATTGAATGGCGCGAGAGTCGATCTCACGACGAACCGTACTCAAAGGCATGGGCGTGACGATGTTCCTGCCCATGCTGGACGCGATGGACCCGGCGACGGCGCTCGCCGCGACCCCGGCGGGCAAAGCCCCCACGCGCATGGCCGTGCTCTACATGCCCAACGGCGTGAACCCCAAGGCGTGGACGCCGAACGGGGCCGGGAGCGCGTTCGAGCTGTCGGAGATTCTTAAGCCGCTTGCCCCCCACAAGTCCGAAATCCTCGTGCTCACTCAGCTCATGAACAAGCAGAGCATCGAAGGGGACGGCCACTACGTCAAGGTCGCGCCGTTCCTCACCGGGACCCACATCACCAAGACCACCGGCGCGGACCTCCGCTGCGGCGGCGTCTCGATGGACCAGCTCGTGGCGCAGCGGATCGGGAACCTTACGCCGCTGCCGTCGCTGGAGCTGAGCGTCGAGCCCGTCACCTCCTACGTGGACGTCAACGTCGGCTACACCGCGCTCTACGGCTCCCACATCTCCTGGAGCACCCCCGCCACCCCCGTCACCCGCGAGATCAACCCGCAGCTCGCCTTCGACCGCCTCTTCCGATCCAACAGCGCGGGCAACAAGGGCGCATCCCCGAACGACAAGAGCATCCTCGACCTCGTGCTCGACGACGCGAAGCGGCTCCAGGGGAGGGTCGGCAAGGCGGACCAGCTGAAGCTGGAGGAGTACTTCGGCGCGGTGCGCTCGGTGGAGAAGCGGATCGCTTTCGACAAGTCCCGCCGCCGCGAAGAGTACCTGGACGACCCCCTCGCGCGCAAGGAGATCGAGCAGCTCGGCGGGCGGATCAAGGATTACCAGGACCCCGGCAAGGCGAGCGAGCGGGGCATCAACCATACCGAGCAGATCCGCATCATGATGGACCTCATGGTGCTCGCCTTCTGGACCGACTCGACCCGCGTGGCGACCTTCATGTTCGGCAACGAGGTGAGCGGCAAGAACTTCTCGTTCCTCGACGGCGTGAGCGGCGGCTTCCACCAGATCTCCCACCACGAGAACGACGCCTCCAAGATGGAGGAGTACAAGAAGATCAACGTCTGGCACATGCAGCAGTACGCCTACATGCTGGAGCGGATGCGCGGCATTAAAGAAGGCAACGGCACCCTCCTCGACAACTCGATGGTGATGATCGGGAGCGGGATGAAGGACGGGAACGCCCACCGCCCCTACGACCTGCCCATCGTGCTGGCGGGCCGCGCCGGAGGCAGCATTGCGACGGGCCGTCATCTCGCCTACGAGGAGAAGACGCCGCTGTGCAACCTCTACCGCGCGATGCTGCGGCGGATGAACTGCCCGGTCAAGGAGTTCGGGGACAGCACCGGCGAGCTTCCGGGCCTCTCGGATTCTCTCTATAAAGGCGTGGTGAAGACGGCCTGATCCGCCCCGGTCGGTCCGGGGAGAGGGTGAACCCATGACTGTGAAAGAGGAGCGATGAGAAGACGGGCTACTGCGGTCAGATATTGGACACAGGGGTGAACCCATGACTGTGAAAGAGGAGCTGCACCGGCTCATCGAGGAGCTGCCGGAAGAGAAGATCGGCCAGGCGCGTAATTACCTCCAGTCACTAAAGGAGAGCGAAATGCCGGAGGAGCGCGCCGCGCGTGTTCGCTCCGGTTTCGGCGCGCTGGCCCAAGTACCGGGTAGTGTGGACGACCTCTTGGTAGAGAAACACGAAGAAAATGAGGGGGAAGAAGGGCGGCAAGAAAGAGTTTCCGCTTTGGGGAAGTTCGCCCAACTCCCGATCAGCAGCGAAGCCTATTATCGCCGCAAGCATGAAGATAGAGATCGTGAGGAGGAACAGGCGGAGCGGCTTCGTCGTGGGGAAGGCTGAAAAGTTCCGATGGTACAGGTACTGGATGCCGGAGCGATGATCGCTTACCTATCGGGAGAGGCAGGGGGGGCGGTCGTGAATGAGATTCTGAATGACCCGTCCAACTTCTGCCTGGCTCATGCCGTGAGCCTGTGCGAAGTCTTCTATGAATTCTTTCGATCTCAAGGAGAAGCAGCGGCACAGGCGGCAATCACTGCTCTTTATGGTGCCGGGGTGCAAAGCCGCGAAGACATGGACCCGGAGTTCTGGCAAACGGTCGGGCGATTGAAGGTCAGCCCCGGCAGAATCTCTCTCGCCGATTGCTTTCTCCTGGCGCTCGCGCTACGCACCGGCGGAGAGGTCGTGACCGCCGATCATCACGAATTCGACCGGTTGGTCCCGCTCGGCCTCTGCCCCATCCGATTTATTCGTTAAACCGATGGGAGGGGCTGATCAGGGAGTACCTGAGGGAAATCCGGAAACCCGTGCCGCCACACCGGCCACGAACCCGGCGATTCGCTCCGGACTCCGCTTTCATTTCATCCGCCCCTTCTGCCCTCAAAAGCCGACGCATGCCGTCACCCTGCCTGGTCGCCCGGTGTGTTACAATGAGTGCGGAAATTCTCCCGATCCTCCGGGGGGTGTGGGCTTCCCCTTCGAGGGGAAACGTCGCCCCTGGTTAGTGCTGCTGTCCTTGCCAGCCTCTCTCCCAAGACTTGCCCCCTGATGATCCCTCCGGGCGAGTCTGTAACGCCCCATTACCACCGGTTTCGTCTATGCTGCCTCTCCTCGTCCTCCGTCATGTCGAATGGCAAGGTCCCGGCCTCCTCGCGGAAGTCGCCGCCGTGCGGGGCATCGAGGTTCGCATCGCGGACCTGCCCCACGACCTCCCCCGGTGGCCGGAACCGGCGGACTACGCCGCGCTGGTGGTCCTCGGCGGGCCGATGAGCGTCAACGACACCCAGCGTTACAACTGGCTCAAAGACGAAATCCGGCTGCTGCGGCGCTGCATGGACGAGCATCTCCCCCTCCTGGGGATCGGACTGGGGGCGCAGCTCCTGGCGGCGGCGTGCGGCGCGAAGGTCCTCCCCGGTGGGCAAAAGGAGATCGGCTGGGGAGAGGTGAAGCTGCTCCCCGCCGGACGCAACGAACCTCTCTTCACCGGGCTGCCGAATCGCCTCCCCGTCTTCCACTGGCACGGCGATACCTTCGACCTGCCGCCGGACTCTCGCCTCCTCGCCTCTTCCGCTCTGTACCCCCACCAGGCCTTCCGCGTGGGAGACCGCTGGTACGGCCTGCAATTCCACCTCGAACTGACCGAAGGGATGCCGCAGGCCTGGGCGAAAGAGCATGCGGCGGAGCTGGAGCGTACCGGCGGCCCCACCGTCGGCGGGGACCTCGCCGATTCCGATGTGCGTGTGGCCCGGTTGCGCCCCCACGCCGAGCAGGTCTTCCATCGTTGGCTGGACCGGGTCGAAATGTGGGGCTGATTCCCCGGAACTCCGGAGAGGGGCGAACATGGCGCAGGTAAAGGTCTACGGGCTGCGGGAACAGTTGAATCCGGTGAAGGCCCGACTCTCCGACCTGATCCACGGCTGCGTGGTCGAGGCGCTGGGCCTGCCACCGGAGAAGCGATTCCACCGCTTCTTCCCGATGGAGCGGGAGGATTTCCTGTTCCCGCCGGACCGGTCGGACCGGTACACGATCCTCGAAATCAGCCTCTTCGAGGGGCGCACGCCGGACACCAGGAAACGGCTGATCCGGCTCCTGTACGACCGTCTCGGAGCCGAACTGCAACTCTCCCCGATGGATCTGGAGATCACCCTGTTCGAAACCCCGAAGCGGAACTGGGGCATTCGCGGCGTATCCGGAGACGAATTGAGCCTGGACTATAAAGTGGAGGCGTGATCGTATGGCAGCCGAACCCTCCCAGTCGAACGCTCCTCCCACTCCCACCGATCTGCGGTTCGGCGCGCTCGACATCGGCGGGACGAAGCTCGCGGTCGGCGTCACGGATGCCGAGGGCCGGGTGCGGGGACAGTCCCGCGCCCCGACCGACACCTCCCTCGGGCCGGAGGCCGTCTGCGACCGGCTCCTTGCCATGCTCCGCGAGGCGCATGACGAGGCGGACGCGGAGATCCCCCTGGCGGGGGTGGGCGTGGGCTGCGGCGGTCCCCTGGACCGCGCCACCGGCAGGATCATCACCGTCCCGAACATGCCGGGCTGGGACGGCTTCCCCCTGCGCGCTTACCTGGAAGAGCGGCTGGGTCTCCCCGTCGCGCTGGATAACGACGCGAACGCGGCGGCGCTGGGCGAAGCGCTCTACGGCGCGGGGCGGGGCTCCTCCCACGTCTGCTACTTCACCGTCAGCACCGGGATCGGCGGCGGAATCGTCGTGAACGGGTCGCTCTATCGCGGGGCGACGGAGCTGGCCGGCGAATTCGGGCATCAGGTGATCCTGCCGGACGGCCCGCGCTGCCCCTGCGGCAAAAACGGTTGCTTAGAAGCCCTCGCATCCGGCACCTCCATCGCGAGGCGGGCGCGCGAACGGCTGGCGGCGGGCGCCTGTTCCTCCGTTCGGATGGCGGGGGACAGCCGATTCACCTCCGTCACGGCGGCCCGGCTCGCCGACGCGGCGCGAGACGGGGATCCCTTCGCCCTCGATCTCTGGGAAGAGACGGGATTCTATCTTGGCCTCGGGATCGTCAACGTCATTCACCTCCTCAACCCGAACGTCGTGGTCATCGGGGGCGGCGTCGCCTCCGCCGGGGATCTCCTCTTCCGCCCCGTGCGCCGGACGGTGCGGGCGCGCGGGATGGCCCCGCTCGTCGATGCCTGCCGGATCGTCCCCGCCGCGCTCGGGCAAGATGTGGGGATCGTGGGAGCCGCTGCTTTGGCGATGGAGAACAGCGGCGAATAGGTCGCGGGCCTGCGGCACGCGGATCATAACGGATCAACGCGGATTCAATCCCTTTGAACCGCAGAGACGCAGAGGCGCAGAGAACCCCCAAACCCTGACTGGATGACATGGTGAAGAGGTGAACGGGTGAGGGGGTTCATCGGCGTGTATCTGCGTTCATCTGCGGTTTCGATTGCAGTCATCTGTGTTCATCTGTGTTCATCTGTGCTCATCTGTGCTCATCCGTGGTCATCTGTGTTCATCTGTGGTTGCTTAAAGTCTTTTTTTGTTTCCTTCGTGGTTCAGAGGGTTGAATCCGCGTTGAAATCCTCGTGCCGCAGGCTCGCGGCCCATTCAGCTCTCATGCTTACGGGGATTGTAACGCCGGGGGAAAGTAGCTCAAAATGTGCAGTATCAGAGGGAGCAAACCCCTCCGTTAAGGAAGGCCCAGGGAAGAGAGGTTCGCGGGTTGAGTGAACAAGCCGATCTGAAACGTACGCCGCTGTGGGACGCCCATCGCCGGTTGGGCGCGCGGATGGTCCCGTTCGGCGGGTGGGACATGCCGGTCCAGTATGCCACGGGGATTCTCGCGGAAGCGAAGGCGGTCCGCACCACGGCGGGCCTCTTCGATGTGAGCCACATGGGACGGCTGGAGGTCCACGGCCCCACGGCGCGGGAAGCGCTGGAATCGCTCACCCCCAACGTCATCGGAAAGCTCGCGCTGAAAAAAGGGCACTACACCCTCTTTCTCAACGAGCGTGGAGGAGTCATCGACGACCTGATCGTCTACTGCCAGGAGCCCAACCTTTATAAACTCATCGTCAACGCGTCCAACACAGAGAAGGACT
Organism: Armatimonadota bacterium; assembly: GCA_019348365.1. Classification (GTDB taxonomy): domain Bacteria; phylum Armatimonadota; class DTGP01; order DTGP01; family JAHWJO01; genus JAHWJO01. The sequence goes on from JAHWJO010000133.1 coordinate 6,740, forward strand.
GCGCCTGGATCCAGTCGCATCTCCCCGCCGGGAGTGTCCTGACGAACCGGACCCCCGATACCGCGCTCCTCGCGCTTCAGGGACCGTTGGCGGTCACCATCATGGCGGCGGCGGGCGCGCCGGAGGCATCGGAGATCCGGCGGTTCGAGCGCGTGGCCGTGCGCCTTTTCAATAACCCGGCCTGGGCCATGCGGACGGGCTACACCGGCGAGGACGGCTTTGAGATCCAGTGCTCCGCCACGAGCGCGGAGAACCTCTGGAACGCCCTGCTCCGGGTCGCCGGGCCGAACCTGGTCCCCTGCGGCCTGGGCGCGCGCGACGTGCTCCGGATCGAGGCGGCGTACCCGCTCTACGGCCACGAGATTGACGACGATTGCAATCCGTGGGAAGCGGGCCTCGGATGGGTGCTCAAGAAGACGGAAGGGTTCATCGGGGCGGAAGCGCTCGCCCGGCTCAAGGAGAGTCAGGCGCGGCAGCTCGTCGGCCTCACGATGGAGACCCGCAGCGTCGCCCGCCAGGGCGCGACCGTGCTGGCCGGGGATCGCCCCTGCGGCGAAGTGGTGAGCGGGACGTTCTCCCCCAACGTGAACGCCTCCATCGCGCTCGCCTACGTGGACCGGGACGTGACGGATGAAACGCTGACGGTCGAGAGCGGAGGGCGCCGCCAGAACGCCGCTCGGACTCCCCTCCCCTTCGTGGATCTGCCCGTCGCCCGGAAGAAGAAGCCGGCGGGGCTGACCTCAACCGCTTCGCTTTAACCCCGGTCCAAAGTTCAGGGTCGCCCTCACCCTCGCGCTATGCGCTGGCCCTCTCCCAATGCTGGGAGAGGGATCTGAACGTATAACTGGGCAGGTTCGGCCCCTATCTTCTGCCAGAGGGTGACTATGAAGGATGAATTCCATTGGATCGGATCGCTCTCATCCGCTGGGGCATTCTACTCTTGGAATCCGAAGCCGGAACGTCCCTCATGAGAATCCCTCTCCCAGCATTGGGAGAGGGCCAGCGCGTAGCGCGGGGGTGAGGGCGACCTTGAACTTTGGACCGGGTTTTGTGATGGAGCCGTTACATGCGCTTAAATAGTAGCGGGATGGCGGCGGTGCAATTTTTATCCATTTCCATCACCATAAAGAGGGGTCGACGGCGCGCCGTCTTGTCCCTTCCCTCACCCTTCACTACCTGGAGACTCCGATGAACCTGCCGGAAAACCTTCGATATACCCAGAGTCACGAATGGACCCGCGTGGATGGCGATATCGCCACGGTGGGCATCACCGACTTCGCCCAGAACGAGCTCGGGGATGTCGTGTTTGTGGAGCTGCCCTCCCCCGGACGCCAGCTCCGGCAGGACGATATCTTCGGCAGCATCGAGAGCGTCAAGGCCGTGAGCGACCTGATCTCCCCGGTCTCCGGCGAGGTGGTCGAGGTGAACGACTCCCTCACCGCCGACCCGTCCCTCGCCAACCAATCTCCCTACGACGAAGCCTGGATGATCAAGGTACGACTGGAGACCCCTTCCGAAATCGATGGCTTGATGTCCGCCGATGACTACAAGGGGTTCGTTGAAGAATAATTCTGGTTATAGTTTCTAGTTTCGGGTTGGGCGGGTTCGATCTTTGCATCCCTTTGGGCTGTCCCCGAAACCCGAAACTGGAAACCCGAAACTGAAAAAAGGATTTCCGCTTGCCCTACCGTCCCCATACCGACGCCGACCGCGACCAGATGTTCTCGGAGATCGGCGTCTCCTCCATGGAAGACCTGTTCGAGCTCGTCCCGAAGGAGCTGCGCCTGGGTCGCCCCCTCGACCTGCCGCCGGGGCTCTCAGAGCACGACCTCGCCCGCGCCATGGGGGATTGGGCCGCGATGAACGTCCCCGCCTCGCATACGCTCAACTTCCTTGGCGCGGGGATCTACGGCCATTTCATCCCGGCGCTCGTCCCGGCCCTCGTTTCGCGCGGGGAATTCCTCACCTCCTACACGCCCTACCAGCCGGAGGTGAGCCAGGGCACGCTCCAATCCCTCTACGAATTCCAGAGCATCGTCTGCCGCCTGACGGGGATGGAGGTCGCCAACGCCTCGATGTACGACGGTGCAAGCGCCCTCGCGGAAGGCGCTTTGATGGCGATGGCGATGCACGACGACCGCAGTAAAATCCTGCTGGCGGAGACGATCCATCCCGCCGCCCGCGCCGTCGTGGACACTTACGCCGAAGGGCTGGAGTTCGAGCACGTCACGATCCCCTCCCGCGAAGGTCGCATCGACCTCGACGCGTACCGAGAGCTTCTGGACGGCGAAGTGGGGGCGGTCGTCCTCCAGCACCCCAACTTCTTCGGCTGCCTGGAGGAAGCGGAGACGGTCACGAAGCTCGCGCAGGAGGCCGGGGCGACGGTGGTGATGAACGTGGACCCGATCTCGCTGGGTCTTTTGAAGCCGCCGGGGAGCTACGGCGCGGACATCGTCACGGCGGAAGGACAGGGCCTCGGCCTCCCGATGAACTACGGCGGGCCGCTGCTGGGGATCTTCGCGTGCAAGCAGGCCTACATCCGCAAAATGCCGGGGCGGCTCATCGGCAAGACGGTGGACCTGGAGGGCCGGCCCGGCTACTGCATGACCCTCCAGACCCGCGAGCAGCACATCCGGCGCGAGAAGGCGACCTCCAACATCTGCACCAGCGAAGCCCTCCTCGCCATCGCGATGACGGCGCACGTCGCGGCGCTCGGCCCCGGCGGGGTGCGCCAGACGGCGGAGTTGTGCGTTCAGAAGGCTCACTATGCGGCGGAACGGATCGCGGCGCTGCCGGGCTTCCGGCTGCCGTTCACCGCGCCGTTCTTCAAGGAGTTCGTGGTGGACACGCCCGTCTCGTCCGCCGACATCGTCTCGGAATTGGCGGATGAGGGCATCCTGTGCGGCGTGGACATGGGCCGGTTCATCCGCGAGCTCGACCATCACCTGCTCATCTGCGTCACCGAGCGCCGCTCCAAAGAAGATATCGACCGGCTCGTGGAGGCGTTGAGTCGCTATTCTTAGGGCCGAATGGACCACGGATCGTCGCTGCGCTCGATACACGGAAACCCCGGATCAACCCGGGTCCACCCCTGTGATCCACAATGGACAACAG
>JAHWJO010000581.1 GCA_019348365.1 Armatimonadota bacterium
CGCTTCGCGCTGGCCCCTCTCCCAATGCTGGGAGAGGGGATCTGACGAGGTCTGGTGAGGGGAGGTTCTGATCGGTACTGATCCCCTTTTGTAATGAAACACGTAGAACTTCCCTCCGAAGAAATTCATGACCGGAATAGTCACCCCTCTCCCAGAATTGGGAGAGGGGCCAGCGCGAAGCGCGGGGGGTGAGGGCCACCGACCCCCGATCCCCGACTACCGGGTTTTGGACCGGGGAAGAAGTTACAACTATTTTCAGGAACGAGGTGAGCGAGGCGTATGGGCTGGCATAGAGTATCGAAAGTGGGGGACCCGGAACCCGGCAAGGTGAAGATCATTGAGGTGGGGGACGAGGTGCTGGCGCTCTGCAATGTGAACGGGGAGTATCACGCCATCGAGGACGTGTGCACCCACGACGGCGGGCCGCTCGACCAGGGAGAGCTGGACGGCGTGGAGATCGAGTGCCCGCGCCACGGGGGCCGCTTCGACGTGTGCACCGGTCGCGCGACCTGTTTTCCCGCCATCATGCCAGTGAAGACCTTTCCCGTAAAGGTGGAGGGGGAGGAAATCTTCGTGGAGGTGTAGAGTGGCGCAGAGATTAGAAGAGAAAGGGATAAGCAAAAAGGAAATTACAGCGAGGAGATGGCTGGTAGCAGGTGTGTCACTTAATACTGCCTTGCTGTTATACCAGACTTACTCATTATTCTTCCACACGTCCCTATTCCAGCGTCTGCACCCAGAGGTATCCCTCCACCTCTACCATTGGCTTGGGTATCTTACCCTTATTTTTCTTCCTATCATGTGGCTGTCTATAAAGTTTAAATGGGCATTTGCCAGCCTCTTGATTTTGGGAATATGCCTCACTCTATTTACTTGTTACATTCAACAATTTCTAATAGCTTGGCTTTACCTTTTTCCTTCCACGTTCATTATCAATGTTAAAGGCCCTCAATTCTTGAGAGATTTATCATGAACGTTTATCATCTCCTCAACGATTTCCCCATCCTCCAACGCGAGATCAACGGCAAGCGGATCGTTTATCTCGACAGCGCGGCCACGTCCCAGAAGCCACGGCAGGTGATCCAGGCCCTCGTGGATTATTACGAAGGCTACAACGCGAACGTCCACCGGGCGGTCTACAAGATCGGGGAAGAGGCGACGCAGGCCTACGAAGGCGTGCGCCAGAAGGTCGCGGACTTCATCGGGGCGAAGGACACCGGCTCGATCATCTTCACCCGCAACGCCACCGAGGCGATCAACCTCGTCGCGTATTCGTGGGGCCGCGAGAACGTAGGGGAAGGGGACGAGATCGTCCTCACGCCGATGGAGCACCACTCCAACCTCGTGCCGTGGCAGCTCCTCGCGGCGGAGCGGGGCGCGACCCTCAAATTCATCGAGATGAACGCCGACGGGACCCTTGACCTCGGCGGGCTTGACTCCACGATTACCGAGCGGACGAAGCTCGTCTCCGTCACCCACATGTCGAACGTGCTGGGGACGATCAACCCGATCCGCCAAATCGCGGACGCGGCGCATGCGGTCGGGGCGGTGATGGTGACCGACGCGGCCCAGAGCGCGCCGCACCTCGCGCTCGACGTGGAGGCGCTGGGCGCGGACTTCGTCGCGTTCTCCTCCCACAAGATGCTCGGCCCGACGGGCGTGGGCGTCCTCTACGGGCGGCGGGACCTCCTCGAAGCGATGCCCCCGTTCATCGGCGGGGGGGACATGATCAAGCAGGTCTGGCTCGACCGCGCGAAGTGGAACGACCTGCCGTGGAAGTTCGAGGCCGGGACCCCCAACATCGCCGACGTGATCGGGTTCGGCGCCGCCCTCGACTACCTGAACGGGATCGGGATGGAAGTGGTGCGGCGGCACGAGATCGAGATTACGGAGTACGCCCTGAGGAAGCTGCGCGAGGTGGAAGGGCTGACGATGTACGGCCCGGCGAACGTGGAGAACCGGGGCGGCCTCGTCTCGTTCAACATCGAGGACGTGCATCCGCACGACCTCGCCACGCTGCTCGACCGGGACAACGTCTGCGTGCGGGCGGGGCACCACTGCTGCCACCCGCTCATGCGGATGATGGAAGTCTCCGCGACGGCCCGCGCCAGTTTCTACCTTTACAACACGCCGGAGGACGTGGACGCGCTCGCCGAGTCGATCCTCCGGGCGAGGGAGGTGTTTGCCCGTGTCGCTGTCTGACGATCTCTACCGGGACATCATCCTGGAGCACCACAAGAACCCGCACCACTACGGGACCCTCGAACCGGCAGACGTATCGGTGGAGGGGGTGAACCCCCTGTGCGGGGACGAGTGCCACATCACGCTGAAGCTCGATGACGGCAGGATCGCCGACATCAAGGCGAACCCGCGCGGGTGCGCCATCAGCCGCGCCTCCACCTCGATGATGACCGATGCGGTGATAGGCAAAAGCCTCGAAGAGGCGCATGCGACGGTGCAGAAGTTCAAGCACATGATGCTCGGCCCCGGCACCGCCGACGAGCTCCCCGAAGAGATGGAAGACATCGAGGCGCTGGAAGGAGTGAAGGTGCTCCCCGCGCGGATCAAGTGCGCCGTATTGAGCTGGGACACGCTGCTCGAAGGGATGAGAGAGGTCGAGCAGAAGAAAGATTGAAGCGGTTCTTCCTTTATCCGGAGGAGGATGAGATGACCGATTTAGAGGAACGACTCACTCTGATGGAAAAGCGGGTCTGCTCTGCCGAGCGCGCATCCCGGTCCTGGAGGGCGATCACCCTCGGCGCTCTGGCACTCTTTACCCTGCTGATCCTCTCGAACATCGGCGAGGCGGGAGATGACCCCCACACTCTGCGTGCTCCCTTTCAGGTGGTGGACAAAAGTGGACGCAAGATAATG
>JAHWJO010000582.1 GCA_019348365.1 Armatimonadota bacterium
CCTGATCGAACCCGGTGCCGTTGCCGGAGGGGAGATACGTGCCGTCGTGATCGTCCAGGTACAGCGTGAGCGCGGTGCCGATCTGCTTCAGGTTGTTCCCGCACGAGCTCCGGCGGGCTCTCTCCCGCGCCTTGGCGAAGACGGGGAAGAGGATCGCCGCCAGGATCGCGATGATCGCGATGACGACGAGCAGCTCGATGAGCGTAAAGCCTTTACGGTTCACGGGACCACCTCTGAGGCGAATCTGTTCTGAAGGGTGACGGCGCTTGCTGAACGGTGAGTGAGTTATATCACGTTTCCGGAAGAGCCGTCAAAGGCCTCTCGCAAGTGAAAAGGGAAGCATCGCTCGATGCTCCCCTTTCATTGCAGCCGTTTGCCTTCTTCAGGCCCTTCGATGCTCTCAGGCGACTTTGACCGGCCCGTGATCGTCGCAGTGGTCGCCGTGCGGGTGGTGCAGGTGCCCGTCCACCAAGTAATCCACGTGATCGCCGTGGGGAACCGCCTCATGGCCGCAATCCGGCCCGTGAACGTGGGCACCGTCGTGCCGGGCGCAGTTATGGTTCGGCGTGCAGTCCGCCGGGTTGGCGGCGCTCACCGGAAGCGCGTGCTCGTCCACATGATCGCCGTGGACGTGATGAAGGTGGCCGTCGTGCAGGTAATCGGTGTGGCCGTCATGCTCGATGGCGGTGTGCCCGCAGTCCGGGCCATGGGCATGCGTGTGTGATGCGTGAGTCTGGCAGGCCGGCATGATTCACCTCTCTTTCCTTAAAATGGGCTATAAAGACTCGACCTCTCTCTGGAGGCCCTCCTAAAGGGGTCTACCCCAATTCTCAAGGGAAGTAACCGCTATTCCTGCGTCGAGGGAGGCCACGCCCGTACCACCGCCGCCACGTCGCCGCCCGGCAGGTCGAGCCAGTCCGCCACGTACGGCGTCACGTCCGTCCGATCGATCTCCGCGCAGTAAGCCACGTCCGCCCCGTCACCCAGCTGCTTCAGATTCCGCCCGTTCGGGCAGTTGCGGAACAGCTCCGGGAGCGCTTCCGCCGGGACGTTGATGAACCCTCCCGGCTCCAGCGTCGCGCCCATGCCCTTCAGCCTCCCCGCGAGGACGCTCGCGGAGGCCAGGTCCTCCACGGTCATGCCTTCGGCTCCCTCGGAGGTCCCGGCGGCGACGATCACGAGGTCCGCCGCATGCTGGCGGGCCGCCTCCGCCGCCGCCCGCGCCACGGCGGAAAAGTTGCGGGGGCCGCCGATGAGCACGGCGGGAGCGCCCTGCGCCGAAACGATCCGCAGCGCCCCGGTCGTCGTGGTCATCACGACCGTCTTTCCTTTTACGTTCACCCTGCGCGCGTCGCGGGGGCTGTTCCCCAGATCGAACCCGTCGATCTTTCTGCCGTCGCGCTCGCCCAGGGTAACGCCGTCCGGGATCTCCTCCGCCAGCGCGCGGGCCGCGTCCGCTTCGGCCACGACGCGGACCTCCTTCGCGCCCGCTTCGAGGAGGCTGCACAGGGTCGCGCTCTCCCGCAGCGCATCCACGATTACCGCCACGCGCCCCTCGCTCGCGAGGTCCGTCCCCTCCTCGCCTTCCCGCACCGCCACTCGCCCCCGCAGCCCGCCGGGCATTGATGCCTTTGAATCGGATACCTGCGGTCGCGGAGCAGCAGGGGTTCCCCGTTTCGGGGACGCGGAAGGCCCGGCAGCCGGAGGACGGCCTTTCCTCCCCGCTGCCTTATGTTTCTTCGTTCCGGGGGCCGCGTTGGGCCGGGGCTCGCCCTTGCGATCCGGCTCCCGTGAAGACTCGTCCCGCGCTCCGGGGAGCCGGGGAGCCGGGGAGGCGGGTGGCTTTCCCTGACGGGAATTTTTCTTTCGCTCAGGTTGCATTTTGTTTGCTCTTCCGGCATACTTGTGTTGGCAGCCCTCGGGGAGCCGACACACAATACTCTCAGGCAGATCCGGCCGGGTGGGCGAAGAAATCCCCACCGACTGAGACCGGATCCGATACGGAATTCCCTGTTTTGAACATGTGAAAATGGAGCCGATCCGACCGCTCCGAGACCCTCATAAATTCATTCTCAATTTAGACCGCCTCTACACCTTTATTTCATTACCGTCCGGCGCTTCGTTCCCTGCCGAAGCCGCCCCACTGCCGCCTCCTTTCAATCACCGCCCGTCCCATCCGGATTGTTTGTTTAGTTTCTTTTTGTTTTGTCGCCTGTTTGAGCGTGGAAGCCATCGGTAAATCTGTTAAATTCGGCGTGTGACAGTATTGACACCGAAAGTTGCTGTCACCTATAATCACCTCAGACGGGTTGTTGCAGAAAATTAACATTTCCGACAGAAACGGAGACGGTCCTTATGGATACTGCTCGCAAAGCCGCTTACCCCTCGTCTTCACGAGGCTATCACGGACTGGCAGATGAGGAAGTGGTCGGGCGAGCCCGGCGTGGCGATCCCCTCGCGACGGAGTATCTCTTACGGAAGTATCGTTCCCTGGTGGAAGGCAAGGCCCGCTCCTATTTTCTGGTCGGGGCGGATCACGACGATGTGGTCCAGGAAGGCATGATCGGCCTCTTCAAGGCGATCCGCGATTTCCGCAACGACCGCATGGCCCGGTTCAAAGCCTTCGCCGAGCTCTGCGTCACCCGGCAGATCATCACGGCCATCAAGACGGCCACCCGCCAGAAGCACGTCCCGCTTAACAGCTACGTCTCGCTGAACCGCCCGGTCTTCGAAGAGGACCCCGAGGGGATGCTCATGGACGTGATCCCGGACATCCAGGCCGTCGATCCCGAGCAGGTCGTGATGAACCAGGAAGTCAGCGAGTACCTCCAGGGCCAGGCGCAGAAAGACCTCAGCCCCCTGGAGTTCCAGG
>JAHWJO010000583.1 GCA_019348365.1 Armatimonadota bacterium
GGTTGTCGTGATCTCCGGCCACAGGTCTCTCAGCCGCCGTTCCAGGCGGTCCGCCGCATCCGTCACGGATGCGAACGCCGTCGCCCCTCCCGCAGCCTCCGCCATTCGCTCGAGGGCGGACAAGACCGCGTGCCGCGCCGTCCACTCCCCCACCCTGGACCGGTTCTCCGCCAGCACAGACGGCGGGACCCACGTCAGGATCGCCAGCGCGCGATAGGCGCACATCCTCGCCCAGCCGTCCCGAAACGCCTCCTCATCTTCCCATAGCGTTCCCCGTTCCGTCCCTCTCTCCCGATAGGCCTCGCACATCCCCTCGATGAAGTCTTCCGGCATCGGGCAAAGAACCTGCCATGCGGTGAGATCATAGAGCGCGTGACGATAGCCCCCATATTCGAAATCGAGCAGGCGTACCCGGTCGCCCCGGACGTGGTTGTTGCTCGGGGCGGGATCGCCGTGGGTGAAAGTAAGAAAGTGACCGGGGTCCGCGTACGTCGTGGCGAGGGATTCGCAGCCCGCCTCGAAGCCGCGCGGGAGATCCACCCCCACCGCCTCGAACCACGCGAGAAGCTTGGGGAGGTTCGCCCGCCATGTGTCCGCATCCCGCTTGCGGTCCACGCACTCCGGTTCGGGCAGGGCATGACGCAGACGGAGGAATTCTTCTTCCCGCCCCCGAGTCGCCGCGTGCATCCGGGCCGTGACCTCCGCCAGCCGCCGGAATCGGCCCAGGGCGTCCTCGCGCGTGCCGTGGAGGAGCACATGCTCCAGGCTTTCGGACCCGCCGAGATCCTCGATGCAGCAGAGCCCCTGTTCCGCGTCCCCGGCGAGGAAGGCGGGCGCAATCCCCCGCGCCTCCGGAATGGAGGAGAGGAGCTGAAGGCTCGCCCCGTCGGTGAAGAACCGGCCCTCTTCCGGGCTGCTCCGGTTCTGCTTGAGGATGACCGATGAGAGGCTGGGCCGGTCGGAGCGGACCCGGCACCGGACCACCCGGCAGCGGATGCCGTCTTTCACCGTCTCCGGATCGTGCAGCCGGATCGACTCATCGAGGGAGCGCCGGAGCAGGGCTTCCGCCGAAGTAATCAGGGAATCCCATTCCGAGATCATCGCATCTCCTGTCCCACGGTTAAACCGCCGCCGAGCGAAGGAATCGGAGGGCGAGATCGAAGCCGCGCTTCGTCTCCTCCCGATTTCGGAGCCTGGTGCGTCCATTGATCTCGACTGACCGAGATGGGCTCCGCATCCAGTTCGTCCAACGCTTCCACTTCTACGCTCATTTCCTCGTTCACCTCCCAAAGTTCCCATTGCCGGCGAAGCTCCGCCCGTACGCCACCTGCCGCCGACTGTGGGAAATTACAGGCTATCACGACCGTCTTACATCCGGACTGTCCCTCACATTCCAGCAGACCCTCCCGGCGCCTATCGGAAACCCCGGGGGGATCAATTACGACTTTCATCAAATCTTCCTATCCGACCCGGCGCATCGGGTCTCTCTATCAGTGACAGCCCCATCCCTCGCTCAACAGGGCGCACAATCGTTAGCTTTTATTCTGCGAAAGCGTAAGGGGAGATAGAGAATACAGCATGGAGTGCCTTTGAGGGACCGTGACCTGTGGGAATCATGATGCGGCATTCCGCTTGAACCCTTTCGAGTTGTTCGTAGTTTACTGAGATGTCTGTCGTGTCATGCTTTGGAACGAACCCCGTGAGCTTTTGAAGGAGGGGTTCTCTTGTGAAAGGAGCATACCCATGAACGCCCGTAAGAAACTTAAAAAAGTGGGATTGGCCGCCCTCTCCGTGTTCGGGCTGCTGGCCGTCTACTTCGTTTTCTACTTCACGGTATTCACCCCTTCCCTGCCATCGTTGGACTCCACCGCCGGACGCTACCTGAGCCGGGTGCAGAACGGGGACTGGAAAGGGGTCGCTGTGATGCACGCGAACCGGCGATCCGGTGAAGGGACGGTCGCGGAGTGGAAGAAGATCCGCGCGGAATTCGGGCCGATCCGCAGGGTCCGGCTGGAGGGGGTCCGTACGGTTAAGTTTCCGGCGTTCACGCGGGGGATGACGGCCTACACGATTCAAACGGATCGGGGGGACCTGCTCGCCCTGATGGACATGAAGGCGCGGTTCGGGTCGTGGAAAGTGCGGGAGGCCCGCATCACCTTCCAGCCGCCGCAACCGTTCTCCCAGCCCAATCAAAGTGCCTCCCGCTAAGATTTTCATTTCGCATCCGCAACGATTTGTGTGACTCGCAAAGGAAAGGACGACTCCGATGAGGTTCCGACGACGTGACCCCCGCCCCACGCAGGGCTTCACTCTGATCGAATTTCTGGTGGTGATCGCGATCATCGCGGTGCTGGCGGGAATGATCTTCCCCGTCTTCGCATCGGCGCGGGAGCGGAGCCGCATGACCCAGTGCTCCTCGAACATGAAGCAGATCGGCACCGCCCTTGCGAACTACCTTCAGGACTGGGACGGCCATTACCCGATGAACCGCTTCCCGACCCTCAAGCCGCAGAGCAGCAACAACGGCCCGGACCTCCGGCCCACCTGGTACAACTGGCGGCGAGCGCTGTTCACCTACATCCCCACGCCCCAGGTCTTCACCTGCCCCTCCAACGACCACGCCTGGGACGAGGTGGTGTGGGAAGACGGGGAGAAGGGCTGCGAGGGTGACGAAACGAACTGCTTCGGGCCGTGGAAAGGTAACCGTGAGAAATGGCTCCCCAACGGCTACGCGTATAACGGCAGCTTCTTCCACGAGAACGCACCCTACGACGGCGGCGAACAGCGCCCCCGGCACGACAGCGAGATCCGGGATCCCAGCCAACTCCTCCTCCTCGTCGAGAGCACGATGGGGTTCCCGGA
>JAHWJO010000584.1 GCA_019348365.1 Armatimonadota bacterium
CAGCATCGGGAGGAGACTTCTGGATCTCCGGCAGGAGCCCCCCGCCTGACCGAAGAAATCTCATCGAAGGGGATGCCCTCTCACCCTTTCCTCGTTTCGATCCGGCATAGCTTACTCATCCCAACGACCCTACATTGTGACTCACGGAGCGCCCATGGCCGAAATCATCCCCCCGGAGGGGGTCCTGGATGCCTTCCGCGAGGCCGATGCCCTGCTCGAAGGGCACTTCCTCCTCGCCTCGGGACGGCACAGCGACCGTTATCTCGAAAAGGCGCTGGTACTTCAGTATCCCCGCAACGTCGAGCGGATGTGCCGGGAGCTGGCGCGGCGTTTTGAGGACTCCCGGCCCGATGTCGTCATCGGCCCGACGACCCTCGGCGTCGTCCTCTCCTACGAGGTCGCCAAGCACCTCGGCGCGAGGAGCATCTTCGCGGAGCGGGAGGGGGACGGACGGGCGCTGCGGCGCGGGTTCCGGATCGAGCCGGGGCAGCGCGTCCTCGTGGTGGACGACATCCTCACCACCGGAGGGTCGGTGCGGGACGTGCTGGAGGTCGTCCGCGAGTGGCAGGGCGAGACCGTGGGCGTGGGGGTGCTGGTGGACCGCTCCACGGCCCCGCTCGATTTCGGCGTGCGGACCGAAGCGCTCCTGAAAATGGAAGTGACGACCTACGCCCCGGAGGAGTGCCCGCTGTGCCGGGATCAGGTCCCCCTCGTGAAGCCGGGCACGACCCCCAAACCCAGCTCCTCTCCCCTGGACGCAGAAACGGCGGCGCCTGCCCTATGAACCGGATCCCTTATCGCTCCTTCCTCATTCTTATCCTGCCGCTTCTGCTCTCTCTGTCGGGCTGCGGCAGCGACGAGCGTTACACGAGCCTTCAGGTCGACTCGAACCTCTCGCCGGGCTATTCGATCGCGCTGGAGTCGCAGACGGCCATGCAGGCTTTTACGGAGATCGCGCGCGCTCCGGTCGATTCCGCCGGCGACGTTCTGTTCACGCGGCTTATCCCCGGCGAATACCGGCTGCACGTCTACAACAACGTGACCGGAGTGGCGGAGTTCGCGACGAACCCGTTCGGCGTGTCGATGAACGGCACCGCTACATACGAACTGGTCACCACTCTCCCCCCGATTTTCCCCTGACCGTCGGCTCTGCGTGCCGTTCGGGAGGCAGGATCCCTGTGCAGATCACTCCGGAGGAATGCCGGTGAGGGAGGACCTTTCCCCGTCTCGACTGGAAGCCCTGCTGGCCGACGCGCCCATGGGCCGTCCCTTCCGCTTCTATGAAGAGACGGACTCCACGAACACCGACGCCCTCGAATGGGCGCGCCGGGGCGCCCCCCACGGCGCGATGATTCTGGCGAACGTTCAGCGCCGGGGACGGGGGCGGCGGGGCCGAACGTGGGAAGGCGGCGAGGGCCGGAGCATCCTCGCTTCATTTGTGTTGAGTGACGGGCGGCGGGCGGAAGGATGGGGGCGGATCGGCGGGGCGGCGGCCGTTGCGACGGCGCAGGCCGTTCGGGACCTGACCGGCGGGCCCGCCGTGACGAAATGGCCCAACGATGTTCTGATGCACGGAAAGAAGCTGGCCGGTCTGCTCCCGGAGGCCGTATGGCGGGGCGACCGCCTGGAAGCGCTGATTGTCGGGATCGGCCTGAACGTGAATCAGGCGACGGCAGACCTTCTGCCTCAGGCTCGAACGCCTCCCACCTCCCTCCGTATCGAGACCGGTAAGGAGTGGGACCGCGCCCTCCTCCTGCGCCGACTGGTGGAACAGCTCGCCCGCACTCTCGCCCTCTCCCCCGGCGCGCTGATCGCCGAGTGGGAATCCCTGGAATGCTCGCTCCACCGAGAGGTGGAGGTCATCGGAGAGGACCGGCGGCTGAAAGGGACGGTCCATCGTCTCCTCCCGGACGGCAGCCTCTCTTTGAGGGGACCGGATGGAGCCGAACGGCAGATCCGATGGGGGGAACTCTCGCTGAATCTTCATCCCGCAACGGAACGCCATGGCTTCACATGAAGGGAATGCGCGCAGATTTCTCGCATCCGGCGGGCAAATCCCTCTCCATATCATCGGCAACGGCCATTATAGTACCGTATACTTCAGATAAGGAGGTTGCCATGCCCACATTCATACCCAACCCGGCCTATACCGCGCAAACCCGAACGATCTCCCCATCCCTGTCGAAGGGGCTGCTCTACAGCATCGTTTTTGCCGTACTCATCGCCCTCAGCGCTCAGGTCGCTTTCCCGCTGCCCTTTACAGACGTTCCCGTCACGCTCCAGGTCTTTGCCGTAATGCTGGCGGGCGGCCTGTTAGGCTCCCGTTGGGGGACCCTCAGCGTCGTGGAATACGTCGTGGCCGGAGCCGCCGGAGCACCCGTATTCGCGCAGGGGAAATCCGGCTTCTGGGTCCTGATGGGGCCGACCGGCGGTTACATCGTGGGGTTTATCCTCGCCGCCGCCGTGGTGGGCGCTCTCACGGAGCGGACCCGAAACAAGGGGATGGCAGCGATTGCCCTCGTGCTGGGACTGCTCCTGATCTACCTTTGCGGCGCGCTCTGGCGGCATTACGGGCTGGGCCTCCCCTGGTCCGCTGTGTTCACCACGTCGATCCTGCCGTTCATCGCCGCCGATGCATTGAAGGCCCTGGCGGCGTGGGTCCTGATCGTAAGCATGCCCCGTGTGTTAGGGCAGCGTTGAACCTATCGCAGCCTTGGCCCCTGCGGATTGAGGGGGAATGTTAAAATAAAAAGCCTCTCCCGATCATCGGGAGAGGCTTTTCTGTATCTTAAACGATTTCCCGGCGAATGAATTCGCGGCAACAACGGCACGAAGTCCGCCTACGCGGACTCCC
>JAHWJO010000134.1 GCA_019348365.1 Armatimonadota bacterium
CCCTCCTGGGCTGAACCCGTTCGGAGGTACAAAAAGATCGGGAGCCCCTTCGCTCCCGATCCTTTGTAATTATCCGGTGGGTGCAACCGTTCTGTATCACATTAATGCTGTTCCATCCTGAAGAACCAACGAAACTTCCTACTGGAAGAAGTCGGCGTTCTTTTGAATGTACGCCTTCCACTGCTCGGGCACGTCGTCCTCGAAGAAGATCGCATCCACGGGGCACTCGGTGACGCACAGGCCGCAGTCGATGCACTCGGCGGGGTCGATGAACAGCATCTCGTCGCCTTCGTGGATGCAGTCTACCGGGCAAACGTCCACGCACGCTTTGTCCTTGGTGCCCACGCAAGGCTCGGTGATGACGAAAGTCATTTGACTCTCCTTTCCACTCGTAATGTTGAAGGGGCTGCAGCTCGATTTTTTGGGGAGAGGGTTTGGACTCCCTCATTCCATCGGCGGGGCTCCATTCCGCCTGATGTTTAAAGGATAACGCGGGCGTTGATATAAACCTAATACATATTATCTATCCGCGGTATAATCAGGATCTATATGAACCTCAATCATCTGGCGATTTTTCTGGCCGTCGCAGAAGAAAAGAGCATCAGCCGGGGAGCGGAGCGGCTCTGCATCAGCCAGCCCGCCGTCTCCAAACAACTCTCGGATCTGGAGCGGAGTCTGGGGACGCGGCTCTTCGACCGCCTGCCCCGAGGGGTGCGGCTTACCGAGGCCGGGGAGACCCTGATCGGTTACGCTCGCCGCCTGTTCGCTCTGGAGAAGGAGGCCGAAACGGCCCTCTCCGAATTGGGGGGATTGGCGCGAGGCCGCCTGGCGGTGGGCGCGAGCACGACCATCGGGTCGTACGTCCTGCCGGGAATCTTTGCCGCATTCCACCGCCGCTATCCCGCCATCGAGCTTCACCTGGAAATCGCCAATACCGACCGTATCCAGGAGCAATTGCTGCAGGGCATCCTCGACGTGGGCTTAACGGAAGGGTTCGTTGACGCACCGGAGCTGGAATCCGAGATCTTCCTTGAAGATGAGATGGTCGCCATCGCCGCGCCGGGCCACCCCCTCCTTCTTGAAGCGCCGGTCACGACGGAGCGCCTCTGCCGGGAGCCGTTCGTCGTTCGGGAGCGGGGATCGGGAACCCTGGCGGTCATTGAAGCCGCCTTCCATGAGAGGGGATTGACCCTGACCCCGTGCATGACTCTCGGCAGCACCGAGGCGATCAAGCGGGCTGTCGCCGCCGGTATCGGGGTTTCCGTCATCTCGGGATTGACCCTGGGGCTGGAGCGGGAAGCGGGCCGGCTGGCCGTGGTGGAGATGACGGATTTCACCCTCCGCCGTCCCTTCCATCGCCTGCACCTGAAGGGCAAGCAGGAGAGCCGCGCCGTCCGCGCCTTCCGGGAGCGCATGAGGCGTTCCCTGAGCAGCCGTTCGTGGAAAGCCTATCAACGGCTTTAGGGGTGGAGTGCAGGAGGTAGGAGGTAGGGTCAAACCCCCGGTGTCGAGGGTCGTTCCCCTCTCCGACGTTTCGTCTCGGCTCAGACCGTCAATAACGGATTGGAGAGGAACTTGAACGGCAATCATCCTTCCCCCGGCGCAGCCCCGGCCTGGAGGTGTTCGGCCAGTGACTGGTGAGGAGCTCGCCGGGAGAAATCAAAAGGAGGAACACATGGCCAGCATCAGCCTCACGCATGAGCAGTGGGAACAGATACGGGAAGACCTCCCCACCGATTTCACCAATCTCGGACAGCGGATCGACGCCGCTCTGGCAAACGCGTCCTCCAACGAGGACACCCTCACCCTGGACGGACTCGGTCGGGACGAGCATGACTACCTGACCAGTGCGCTTGCGTCCCGGCAGATCACCGGGGGTCCCGTGGGAGCGACCCAGAGGAGCGAGGTCGCGGACGCGACAAAAGGCGTGAACCCCTCTGCCTGACGGATCCGCCTCGTTCCACTTTACTCCCCATCAGAATGCTTCCGTTCCCGCTTCCCCGGTCTGTTCTCCTTGATTCCTACCCGCGTCCCTTGGAAATCCCTCCGATAGCTTCTTCTGATAACCCAACACACACCCCGAGCGCTCATTAGCAAATAAGACCTCGTTTGTCAGATGAGAGGTTAAGGGTATAAAAGGATAAAGGTTTGTTCCGGGATTTGAGGAGGAAAGGTGTAACCGACTCCCACTTCTCCCGGATCTTTTTCACGAGGATACGACGATGAAACAATATCCGGTGGCTTATGCGGATCAGGAGATCGAGGGCTGTGCCCCGGCAATCATCACACAATTGGAGAGCCGCACCCATGACCCGATCATGATCCTGCTTGGGGAAGGTCCCCACGCCGTTCCCACACCGTTCCATCGGCGGAAATATGAGGATCCCCATGGGGGCTGGTGCTGGGAGGCTTTCGACGATCAGGGCCGACGCGTGCGGAGCGGCGTGGTCCACGAAGAAGACTCGGTTGAGGCCGACAACGAAGACGAAGAGGAGCTTAACGCAGCCGGATTCCCCGACTGAGCCTCTTCCATAACGGTTTCAGGAGAGATCAGGCAGTTACGGATGGAGCTTTGTCTCTCCCCTTCATCATAGGTCTGGAGCAAAGATCGTTTAAGCTCCAGACCTTTTCTTTGAATCCCTCGGTAAGCGAGCGGGTCCAATGGGGAGTGCCACGCCGGAGTATGAGCGATTTTACCGACGCCGCACTTCGATCTGCCAGTCCACGAGATCGAGATCCGGATCGGTGATGTCGCCCTGGCTTTCGGGTTGGGTCAGCTCCTCGTCGCGGAAGATCCGGGATTGCTGCACCGGGATCGTGACGAAGGTATTCCCCGCCCCCGGACCCAGTGCATCGACGAGCTTACGGGTGCAGTCCTGCGTGTTGATCGGGACTCGGTCCGTCGCGATGATGTTCATGTTCAGCATAGTGGCCGGGGCTCCGGAGGGAGTCTGGAGCAGATCAAGGTCGAGGGAGAACCGGAAGGTGTTCGTGCCCTGGAATTCATCGGAGGAGACAGGGCGGCCCAGGTACACCGGGTTGATGAGGTCCTGCACCGGGTTGTCGGTCTGGGGGAAGCGGTAGACGCCGTAGAAACCGGGCTGGTTTGGGCCGCCCACCTGAACGTAGTGGGTGATCCGTCCCGCGCCCCAGCCGTTCCCCCACGGGCACGAGACGACGGGCAGCGGCCCCTGAGAGGTATTCGTCGCGTCTGTGGCGTTGAACGCCACGAAATAGAAGCGGCTGGGATTGACTACCCCCCTCACCGTCACCTGCACGAGCAACTGGTTCGGGGCGTTGATCGTGGCGTCGGCGGGAGTCCGGGCGCATCCGCCCGTCAGAACGAACGGGGCGAGGGTGAGCCCGAGGATTACCACGTAGAGCA
Organism: Armatimonadota bacterium; assembly: GCA_019348365.1. Classification (GTDB taxonomy): domain Bacteria; phylum Armatimonadota; class DTGP01; order DTGP01; family JAHWJO01; genus JAHWJO01. The sequence continues at coordinate 3,386 of JAHWJO010000134.1, forward strand.
GGGCAGGATGGGCGTTTATCTTCACGAGGGAAGCATTCAACTTTAATGGCATAGGAAGGGCCTTCATGAGGGTGGGGCCGACCGGGCATGGGCGAGGCGGCGGCGGTTCTGGTAAGATAGAGGGGCAAACATCACCCCTCTCCCATCCTATTATTCGACATGACGAACCCGCATCATTCTCTCCCCACCGAAACCGCCCCCGACCCATCGGGTACGCCCGAAACCCCGGCCTCGTCCCCGGGATCCGTCCGGATGGAGATACCGTCCACCGGTCCGTTGCTCTCGCTCCCCTTCGCGATTACCGCGCTGATCTTCTCGGCGCTCGCGCTCTATTACGCGCAGCCGGGCACAGGCGGAACCGGCGGGCTCGCCTGGATGGCGCTCGTGCCGCTGCTGGCGGCCTTGCAGGGGTGCAGGCCTCGGGCGGCGTTCGGGCGAGGATACGCGTGGGGATTGGCTTATAACCTGCTCATCCTCGTCTGGCTGCGGCCGTTTGGACCCGCGCCATGGCTGGCGTTGAGCTTCATTCAGGCGCTTTCCCCCGCCCTGTTCGCGATGCTTGCTTCGGTCGCCCTCCGCCGGGGGGGATGGGCCGCCGTCGGGGGCGCGGCGGCGCTCTGGACCCTCTCCGAGCAGCTCCGCAGCTTTATCTCCTTCGGCCTTTCCTGGGGCGACCTTTCGCTCACGCAGGTGGGGTTCCCCGCCGCGCTCCACACCACCTCATGGTGGGGGGCCATCGGGCTGTCGTTCCTCGTCGCGCTCGTCAACGCGGCGATCTGGGGGGGGCTGTCCCCCTCACCCCGGCCTCCGGCCACCCCTCTCCCAGAGGGAGAGGGACCAAACCAGAAAATTGGTACGTTCGGCTCCCCTCTCCCAGAATTGGGAGAAGGGCCGGGGGTGAGGGCCGCAATTGCCTATTGCCTGTTGCCTATTGCCTTTGCGCTCCTCGCGCTCATCTTCGGCTTCGTCGGGCAGGGGCGGAAGCAGCGCCTCCTCATCGATGCCCCCCGCGTGGCGAAGGTCGGGCTCGTCCAGGCGAACGTGGGCCGGACGATCATGGAGGGAACCTACGCCGATCCCGAGTCGGCCTTCCGCGCCTACGAAGCGATGACCGACGACCTCGCGCGGCGGGGCTGCAAGTGGATCGTCTGGCCGGAGAGCGCCACCCCCTCCGAGGTCTGGAACCGGAGGGAGCGCCTTTCCGCCCTCGCGCGGCGCAATCGAATCTACCTCCTCGCGGGCGGCTTCGACGAAACCGGGTGGGACCGCATCTACAACGCCGTCTTCTGCTTCGGCCCCGACGGCCACCTTCTGGACACCTACCACAAGCGGCGGATCGTCCCGTTCGGCGAGTTCGTGCCCTGGCGGAAGTACCTCCCCCCCCTCGACCGGTTCGGCGTTCCCGCTACCGATCTCACGCCGGGGATCGGAAAAGGCGTCCTCACGGCGGGACCGTTGCAGGTGGGGATGATGATCTGCTTCGAGAGCCTGTTCCCGGACCTCGCCCTGGCGCAGCGGCGCGCCGGGGCCGATCTCCTCGCCGTCGCCACCAACGACTCCTACTACGGGCGCACCCCCGCCGCCGCATTCCACGCCGCATCGCTGCAGCTCCGGGCAGTCGAGACGGGGCTCCCCGCCGTGCAGGCCGCCTCGACGGGCTACTCTCTTGTGGTACTGCCGGACGGGCGTGTGGAGCAGCAATCGGAGCTGTTCGAGCCCGCCGCCCTCGCCGTCACCGTGCCGCCGCCCCTCCCCGCGCCGTTCTGGGTGAGATTTCCGTGGTTGACATGGGCGGTGATCCTGGCTTTGGCAATACTGAGTCTCATTGCTCTACCCCAGAGGAAGAGAGTTTGAACGCCTGGTGGATCTCAATCTCCCACCCAATTCTCAATCGTAAGTCCAGGTATACGGGTGAATTCACGAGAGTTGTTCGTCACCAGCGTCACTCCTATTTGAAGCGCCTGTGCGGCGATCAAGAGGTCCATAGGTCCGATGGGGGTGCCTGCAGATTCCAAATGCGCGCGGATTCGGCCATAGGTGGCAGCGGCCACGAAGCCGAACTCAACGATACTCAAAGGCATTAAAAACTGCTCCAATGCCTGGATGTTTCGGGATGGATGACGGCTCTTTTCAGCGCCATAATAGAGCTCCGCAACCGTAATGGAAGAAACTCCGATCTCACCCGGTTCAAATGCCGAAAAGCGTTGGAGCACTTGCGGTGGCTTCCTCTTGATGATGTAAATGCAAATATCCGTATCCAGGAGGCGGTTCATTCAAAGAGGCTTTCACGCGGTTGAGCTTCGGGCTGATTGCGGTATTCCATAAAGTCGTCGGTGAACTGATCCAGGCTCTCGAAAAGGGAGCGCCAGGGTTCCTGATAAGGCAAAAGGATCACCGCATTTCCTGCCCGTTTGATATAGACACGATCTCCTTCAAATCGGAATTCCTTCGGCAGGCGAACCGCCTGACTTTGCCCATTGCGGAACAACTTAGCAATTTCCATGTTTCCCTCCTATAAATATATATGCATAGTATAGACTTGCAGGGATTGTAGATCAATCCAATGCAGCAGTCTTACCCCTTGATCTGCCGCCGGAGAATGACGAAGAAGAACGGCCCGCCCATCAGCGCGGTGATCAGGCCCACCGGCACCTCCGTCGCACCGAACGCCGTCCGCGAGGCCGTGTCCGCCAGCAGCAAAAACGCCGCCCCGAACAGCGCCGACACGGGCAATAAAATTCGGTGGTCCGGCCCCACGATCCGCCGCGCCATGTGCGGGACCATCAGCCCCACGAACGCGATCACGCCGCTCACCGCGACCGATGCCGCCGTCGCCAGGGCAGCGAGGGCCACCACGGCGGACTTCGTCGCCTCCACGTTCACGCCGAGGTGCAGCGCGGGCTCCTCCCCGGTCGCCATCAGGTTCAGATCCTTCGCGAAGGCGAGGAGTCCCAGGCCGCTCCCCGTGATCAGGAGCGCCGCCGCGCCGATCCGGGGCCAGTCCGCCCCCGAAAAACTCCCCATCAGCCAGTACAGCACGCTCTGCATATCCCGCCCGGAGAGAGTCAGCAGCAATGTCACCAGCGCCCAGAAGAACGACCCCACCACGATCCCGGCGAGCAGGAACCCCTGCACGGGGAGCCGCCCCCCCCGACGCGAGAGCGCGAGGACGATCAGCATCGCGAGCAGGGCCGTGGCGAACGCCGCCAGCGGGGCCGCCATCCCTCCCAGCGCCGCCCCGTAGCCGAGGATCATCACCAGCGCCGCCCCCACCGCTGCCCCGGAGGAAACCCCGATCACGTAAGGGTCGGCAAGGGGATTACCGAGCAGCCCCTGGAGCGCCGCCCCACTCACCGAGAGTCCCGCCCCCACCAGCCCCGCCAGCATCACGCGCGGCAGCCGGATCTCCCCGATGATCGTCAGGGTCTCCGTCGGGAGGCCCATCGATAGCGAGTGCAGCCCCGGCAGGCGGCCCAGCAGCGCCCGCGCGCTCATCCCCAGGGGGATGTTCGAGGGCCCCAGCGCCACCCCGACCACCGCCGCCAGGAACAGCCCCCCGCCGAAGACGAGCAGCCAGAGGGCCAGCCGTTGGCTAAGGGTGCGGGGGTGTATGGGTGTGGGGGAGTGTGGATGTATGGGTGCGGGGGTGTGTGGGTGTGTGGATGGGCGGATGGAGCCGGAGTCCGGTTCATGAGGGGATTCTGAAGCATCAGGTGGAGGAGAGGGCTTCATGATCTCGTCAACGACACAGCCAAATTGAGTTCTTCAACAGAATAAAATCCATATCCTTCACCCACCCACACACCCACACACCCACACAGATCACCCGAAGCGCTCTTCCTTCCACGGATCGCCATGGTTGTGGTACCCCCGGACTTCCCAGAAACCGGGGCGGTCCACCGGCGAGAAGACGATCCCGTTGAGGAACTTCGACCCCTTCCACGCGTACAAGTGCGGTACGAGGATCCGTACCGGGCCGCCGTGATCCAACGGAACCGGCTCGCCTTCCAACTCGTATGCGACCATCACGTCGGGCATGAGCATCTCTTCGAGGGGCAGGTTGGTGCTGTAGCCGTCGCGCCCGTACTGCAATACGAACCGGGCGCTCTCCTTCGGCTTCACGAGGTCGCAGATCGCGGCGAAGGGCACGCCTTTCCAGGTGATGTCGTACTGGCTCCAGCGGGTCACGCAGTGGAAGTCGAGGGTGCGGGTGACGCTCGGCAGGGCAGTCAGGGCCGGCCAGTCCAGAGTCACCGGATTCTCCACCTCGCCGGTGATGGGCAGGGTGAACTCTTCCAGCCGGATCGGGGGCTTATAACCCAGGTCCAGGATGGGGAACTTGGTGGTGAGATGCTGGCCGGGGGGCAGCCGGTCCTCCCCGCGCTCCTGGGTTCCGGTCTCCCCCTTCGCCTGAGCGCGGTCCACCGCCGCCCGCTTCACCCCCAGGTATCTCTTGTTATATTCCGCCATCCCTCATCTCCCGCGACAGATTCTGTTACTCAACCTGCAGCATAACCTTGATTTCATCGTTCTAAAAAAACGAAGATTGAGTTGCCTTATATCACCTCGTAAGAAAGCCCGGATTTTTCAAGATGAGAACAGACTTTCTTCAAAATTCTTTCTTTATCTTCATCTGTGACCTCCTCATTATCATAGGGCGGTAGCCATTCCCTTATACTGTTAGAGTAAACTGCACACCCTGGATATCCAGCTTGTACTTCGACATAGATCAGCATTTCATGATCCCCTTCGATATATTTGTATTCGTCTCTACTCGTCCGTTTAATGGATGAGACTTCGTCAATTTTGACGCCGCCTCCATCCAAGAGCTTATCCAAATATTTTTTGAAAAGTTCGATCATGGCAGCCATTAAGAATTGTATTGAATAAAAATCTCGCAACCGTCGAAGTAGAATACTCAAACATCTCTCAACTTACGATAATGTGCCATTCAGATTGCCACACTGGCATCATGCGGGAATAAGATCCTCAGTGGCACGGTTGGAGAGTTTAAAAGTCAGGCTCTCGTTTCTGAAGCGCTCTGATCCCGCTCTCGCGAGTACTCTCCTTTGACACAGGGATTATACTCTATTTGAGCCGTTCCCTCCCGAACCGTGGATTCCGAAGAAAGTCCGATCCCCCGTGCCCGACGTTGAACCGCCCCCGAAGCCCACTCCCGCGCCGGAGCCTCCCCCCTCCGACGCGGAATCGCTCGTCGGGCCGGAAGCGGGCAGCCTCATTGCGGAGGAGGGCCTGACCCGCATCCCCCCGGTCGTTCCGGCCTGGAAGCACCTCCTGCGCGGCCCGTACGGGGTCATCCTGTCGTCGGTCGCATTTGCGCTGATGAACTTCGTCGTCAAGCTCGCCAGCGAAGGCATCCCTCCCGGCGAGAGCACCTTCGCACGATTCCTCTTCGGCGCGGCCCTCCTCGGGGCGTTCGGCTGGAGCGGGAAGCTGGACATCCGGGCCCGGAACCGGCGCCTCCTCATCACGCGCGGGGTGCTGGGTTCCTGCGCGATCCTCCTCCTATTCGCCTCCATCTCGCTCACCCGCCTCACCAACGCGATCTCGCTGGGGAACACCTACGTCCTGTTCGGCGCGCTCTTCTCGTTCCTCTTCCTCGGCGAGGGGTTCGGGCTGCGGATCGTCGGCGCGCTGGCGATGGCGCTCGTGGGAGCGGGGTTCATCCTCCGGCCCGACCTCGGCCATCTCCAGTACGGCGACATACTCGCGCTGGCGCACGGCGTGATGGGCGGCGCGGCGATCACCGTCGTCCGCAGCCTGCGCCGCGCCGGGCAGGAGAGCCCCTGGGCAATCCTCTTCTACCTCTCGGTGGTGGGGACCTTCGCCAGCCTGCTCACCGGGCCGGGTGACTGGGTGCTGCCGCGCGGGGAGTACTGGGTCCTCCTCCTGCTCCTCGGGGTACTCGGCACGCTGGGCCAGGCGCTCCTCACCTACGCGTACCGCTGGGTAACGACGGCGCAGGGAGGCATCCTCTCCCTCCTCGTCGTCCCGATTTCGACGGGTCTTGGCGTCGCTTTCCTGGGGGAGCGCCTGACGAAGGGGGATTGGATCGGCACCGCGCTCATTCTCCTCAGCAGCGTGTACGTGGTCACGGAACGTAAATAGGGTAGGGGATGAGGGGAAACGGGGATCGACAGCCCCTCCGTCAGGAAACGGGATGACGAAGACGGTTTGTCCGGCGGCGCGGATCTCCTGCTCGCGAAGGGAAAGCAAGGTGGCATCTTCCCATGCTTCAATGAGCCGTCGCAATCCTCGAATGTGGATTTCTATGAGGAAAATGGATAAAACCCACCGGTACAGTTGCTCACCTTTTCCATCGCAAGTCATGCCCGTCATCGTGCGGCGGTTCTGGGTCCGTTGATTAGAGGAGGCGAGGCAAAGGAGAGC
>JAHWJO010000585.1 GCA_019348365.1 Armatimonadota bacterium
CCTCCCCGGATCTCCAGGTCCGTTTCTACGATTCCGTGTCGGAGGAGCTGCTGGGGGTCCTCATCCTCGATGCGAAGTACAAGGGAGGGCGGCGGATCTGGGGCCGGGAGGGCGGCAAGCCGACCAACGACCGGCTGTCGCTGGAAAGCTATCTCCTGGATGTTCATCGCCGGGACCGGGAAGAGACAGCGGCGGGCGCCCTGTCTTATGAACCGTCGGACACGATCGTACTCGGGGCGTACGCGCTCTACCCCGGCGAGCGATTCGGGAGCGACCTCGGCCCGGAGGAACGGCATAACGCCGAGGGGAGCCTGGGGGCGGTGAAGGTCAGCCCGGACGGGATGCCCTCTGAGGAACTGACGCAACTGCTGCTGGAGACTCTGGCGAAAGTTCAGGTAAGCCAGACCCGCAGCCCGGCGCAGTCCGGCCCTTCCGGAGAGCCGCAGGCCGCTCTGGAAGAAGAGACGGCAATTGGGGGTGCGGTTGTGGATTCCCCTCCCCTTCCCGGCGGTCTCACTTAAGAAGCGTAAGACAAGCCACCCGAATCCGCCCCGCCTTTTTTCTGTTTCATCAAAGTCTATTCTTTCGTAGGCCCGGCAAAGAAAATCGCGGGCAACAATGGCGCAAAGCATGTCGTGAGCGAAGTCGAATGGATCGGCCTTCGCCGACTTCCCTGCAACCCGTTTCAGCTTTTTTGGCCGGGGGTGGAACCCGCGTAGGCGGGTTTCGTGCCGTTGTTGCCCGCGATTATCATTGCCGGGCACACGTAATTCTATCGGCTTCAGGCTAATAGCCACGACCGACTTTATCTGCCGTACTTACTGATGGACGAGGGCTTCTTCTCTCGTGTCCTGCTCGCTCGTGCCCGTCTCATCAGAGAGAGCCGGAGCGGGTTTCCCATAGATGGAGCGCACCTGCCGCAACTCTTCACGGGTGAAGACGCGGGACAGCCGGATACTGGCCAGAAAAACGATCGACGAGACGATCAGGGCCGCCGTCATGGAGGTCCGGTAGAGGAGGATCAAGGTCGCACCGGTGAGGAGAATGCACAGCAGCGGGCGCACCGTCGATTTGGCGGAGGACGGGCTGATCATCTTCGTTGAGACCACCAGCCCGATAATCATCAGCGCCATCTCCCCGACAAAGTAGCTCAACGCCCCGCCGACCGCCCCGCCCACCGGTCCCGGGCCAGGGATCAGGAGGAACCCGGCGAGCGTGTGGAGCAGCAGTGCGCTCCCGTAGATGTAAGCCAACTGGGACTGTTTCTCCCTCGCCAGAATACCGTAGCTGAAGAGCGTATTGTGGAACATCGGCAGCACGGACAGGGCCATCCACTTGAGGAGCGTGACGGCGGTGACGTACTTTTCCGTGAACAGGATGACGACCAACGGGCCCGCCAGGAAGTAGGTGAACAGCGTGATCGGCACCGCCAGCAGCAGGATCAGCTTCATTGCCGAAGCGTAAATGGTATCGAAGTTCTCCGGCGCTTCTTTTGCGTAACGGCTCAGGGAGGGATAGATCGCCATGCAGATGATCCAGGGCGAGATCCGGACCATATCCATGATCTTGAACGCCGAAGCGAAGACCCCGAGCTGCTGATCGCCGGAGAGCCACTGGATGATGAAGAGATCCACCCGCCCGTTCAGGAGAATGATGCCCGCGCAGAGCCAGAGTGGCCGGGAAGCCCGGATGAGGTCGTTGAAGCAGTCCCGGTTGACGTGGAGGCGGGGCCGCAGCTTTCGCCACAGCGGTACGATCAGGATCATCGATTGCAGGAACTGAGTGACGATGTTGATCGCGAACACGGCCAGGAACCCCGCCGTCTCGCGGGGGAGCGGGCTGACGATGACCGCCCAGAAGAGGAGCAGGAAGGCCACCCGCTCCACGAACGTCGTCCAGAACTCCTGCCCCATCTGCTCGAAGCCGCGCAGGATGGAAACGGCGGCATCCCCGATGAGCCGCACGATAGTGATGAGAGAGGAGAGCACCACCGCCCAGACCAGCAGCGCGCTGTGGGTGAGGAACCACTCGATCCCGGCCCCGACCGCCATGAAGAGCATGCCGCCCCAGAAGTAGAGCCACAGCGCGGGCACCAGGTACTCCCCGGCTCTCTCCGACTTCTGCGCGACGCGCTGGGTCAGCACCATGTTGACGCTCCCGCGCAGGATCCCCTCCATGAACGTCGTGAGGGAGAGGACGGCGACCAGGTTGCCGAATCCCGACGTGGAGTAGTAGCGGGTGGAGAGGATGGCGAAGATCAGGGCCACCCCCATCGAGAGGCCGTTCGTTCCGGCCAGGTACGCCGTGTTGGAAAAAAGACGCCGAAAACCGGTCATAAAACTCCCTGCGCGATGACGAAAAGATGATCCTTCACCATGGCGCAGGGAGGATGCCGTTGCAATAGACGGGGGCCGATGTGTTTCAACAGGGGCCATCGGCGCTCGTCGGCCCGGCTGGCGGCGCGGTAGATCCCGGACTTGCCCATCTGGATCAGGGTCTTGACGGGCGAGACCCGGTGGTGCGCGGTGGGCTCCCAGTGGACGAGGTCCAGCCCGGCGTTCTCGAAAATGCGGCGAAGGGAGTCCACGGTGTAGAAGCTGCAATGCTCCAGGAGGGTGACGTACCACCAGTCCGCCCCCATAGCGCGAGCCCACCGACACCCGACGTTTCCCGTCTCCAGCGCGATGTAGCCCCCGGGCCGCAGCCACTCGGCGAGCCGGGCGAAGGTCTCGCGGGGCTGCTGAAGGTGTTCGGCAACGTCCCAGAGGGTGATGAGATCGAACGACCCCGGCGAAAACGCGGCATCCTGAAGCGTGCATTCATGGACCGTGATGCCCCGCTCCCGCGCGACT
>JAHWJO010000135.1 GCA_019348365.1 Armatimonadota bacterium
GAGCAGTGGTACGTGAAGATGGAGGAGCTGGCGCGCAGGGCGGCGGCGGTCATTGAGGCGGGGGAGGTCCGGTTCGTGCCGGAGCGGTACGCCCGCCCCACGCTCGAATACCTCCACAATATCCGGGATTGGTGCATCTCCCGTCAGCTCTGGTGGGGCCACCGCATCCCGATCTATTCCTGCAGCAACGGGCACGAGTTCGCCTCCGTAGAATCGACGGAACGATGCCCGGAATGCGGGGATGCGAAGCTGGAGCAGGACCCCGACGTGCTCGACACCTGGTTCTCCTCCGCGCTCTGGCCCTTCGCCGTGCTGAACTGGCCGGGGGATTCGGATGACCTGAATGCCTTCTACCCGACCGACCTTATGATCACGGACCGGCAGATCATCCGCCTCTGGGTCTGCCGGATGGTCTTCTCCAGCCTCCACTTCCTCGATAAGATCCCGTTCCCGGACGTGTACATCCACGCCACCGTGCTCACCCGCGACGGCAAGCGGATGAGCAAATCGAAGGGGACGGGCGTGGACCCGATGGTGCTCATCGAGCGGTACGGCGCGGATGCGACGCGGTTCGGCCTCCTGCAAATGGCCGCCAAGGGGCAGGACATCCGCTTCACCGAAGAGCGCATTGAGAGTGCGCGACTCTTCTGTAATAAACTCCTGAATGCGAGCCGCTTCGTGATGATGCACCTCGGCAATAACCGGCGATGCGGCATCAGCGCAAATACGGGTGATTGGACGCTGGAGGACCAGTGGATCGCAAGCCGCCTCCACGACACGATCCAGAAGGTGAACGACGACCTCGCGGAATACAACCTCGACGACGCGGCGAACGCCATCTACGAGTTCGTATGGAACGAGTTCTGCGACTGGTACCTGGAGCTCGCCAAACCACGTCTCCAGCAAGAAGGCGAGGACGCGGCGCACGTACGCGGCATCCTGATGGAGACGCTGGAGACCTCGTTGCGGCTGCTCCACCCGTTCATGCCGTTCATCACCGAGGAGATCTGGCAGACGCTAAAAGTCTTCGGGACGAACCCGGAGGACTGGGGACCGAGCATCATGGAAGCGCCGTTCCCCGATCCTTACAGCCCCCGGCGGGACGAATCGGCGGAGGCGGAGTTCGGCGCGGCGATGGAGATCATCGGGGCGGTGCGCCGCCTCCGCAGCGAGGCGGGGGTGCAGCCCGGCCAGCGCATCCAGGCCGCGCTGGTCCCCACGGAAGGAAACCCGCTGCCGGACCGGCTGATCGTCTACTTGAACGCCCTCTCGAAAGCGGAGGCGCGGGCCATCGGGCGGGAGGAGATCCCTCAGCCTTCCATCAGCGACGTGACCGCCGGAGTTGAAATCTACCTGCCGCTGGCGGGACTGGTGGACGTGGAGAAGGAGACCGCGAAGCTCCGCAACGAGATCGCGAGCGTGGAAAAAGACCTCGCGAAGGTGCGCGTCAAGCTCGCCAACGAGCAGTTCACCTCCAAAGCCCCGCCCGACGTGGTGGAGAAAGAGCGGAATATCCAATCGGAGCTGGAGACCCGGCTCGAAGCGGCCCAAAGCCGGCTGGAAGGGCTGCTAAAAGCCGGTTAAATGGGAAGGTTAGAAGGAGAGTCAAATACCCTGTCTCTCCTTCTATCTCCAGCTCACACATCCAGATTCCGCTCATAGAGGAAATTCACAGGATGAAGCGGATGAAAAAATTCCGGAAGGGGTTGATGGGCATCGCCATCCTGGTGATATTCTGCCTGTTTTTGATTGTGAGTTTTCCCGCTTATCTCCATAGCCCTGAAGTGATAGAGAATCGTCTGGCTAAAGCGCTCCCTAAAGGTACGACAAAAACCCATGTAGTCGGTTGGCTGAAAGCAAACGGATATGAGGCTTATCCCAATAACACAGAGAGCAACAGCCATATACTTCATGCCTACTTGCGGGGCACTCGTTCTATCCTCTTTTGCAGCTATGATCTTCACATCGAATTCTATTTCGATATGACGGGAAGTTTAACCGATCACAATGTTGAAGAAGAAGCAACTTGTTTGTAGAGATCGGGTTCTACTTCGACTGAATGCGCCAGCAGCGGTGGATGCGTTTGTTGCGGAAGTCCGGGGGGATCGTATCCGGGGTGATCTCCTCACGCGAGCTTGGGAGGAGCGCCGCTTCCTCCAGGTCGAAACCCCGGTAGTTGGTGCTGAAATAGAGCGTGCCGCCGGACCGCAGCAGGCGCAGGCAGCCGTTGATGATCTCCGGGTGCTGGCGCTGCACGTCGAAGGTGTCCTGCATCCGCTTCGATGCGCTGAAGGTCGGCGGGTCGCAGACGATCAGGTCGTACTTCCAGCCTTTGCGTTGAGCGTGGGGCAGCCAGCGCAGCACGTCGGCGCGCTCGGTCCCATTCGTTTGCGGCTCCAGGCCGTTTAACTCGAAGTTTCGTTCCGCCCAATCGAGGTAGGTCGCGGAAAGATCGACGGTCGTTGTAGACCGCGCGCCCCCTTTCGCGGCGTACACGGTGAAGGTCCCGGTGTAGGCGAAGAGGTTGAGGAAATCCTTGCCCGCCGCTTCCTCTCCCACGATCCTGCGGGTGTTGCGGTGATCCAGGAAGAGGCCCGTATCGAGGTAGTCGGAGAGGTTGACGATGAACCGGTGGCCGAACTCCGTGACGACGAACTCTTCATGCCGGTCGGCCAGCTTCTCGTACTGCGCCCCGGCTTTTCGCCGCCCCCGTCCCTTGAAGTAGAGCTGCTCTCCCGGAAGGTCCAGCCCCTCCATGACGGCTTGCTTCACCTCCTCCATCCATGCAAGGTGAGCCGCTTCGGTCTCGTCCTTCTTCCGTCGCGTGACGTAGATCACCGCCCGGCCGTCATACCAGTCCACGATGACGGGCTGGTCGGGGATGTCTTTCTCGTAGAGGCGGTAGCAGGTGATCGCGTTCTTCCGCGCCCATTTTCGGAGGAGGCGCTGGTTTTTGCGGAGTCGGTTGGCAAGCATAAACAAAAAAGTTTCTGGTTTCGGGTTTCTCGTTTCTAGCTTAACAGGCCGAAGCCCAAACTAGAAACCCGAAACCGGCAACCAGAAACCAAAGTCAAGAGCCGACGACCGGACTCGAACCGGTGACCTACGCTTTACGAGAGCGCCGCTCTACCAACTGAGCTACGTCGGCATAAGGAAAATAATCCCCGGCCCTCACGGGTCCGGAACAAGTTTATTCTATCACGAACGTGGGGACTCGTCAACGGATTGGAGGGCAGAAGACGGCGGAAAGAAGAGGGGTTTCCTCCTCTTTCCGCCGCATGACTGACTACAGGGATGGCGGGAGATCAGCTCTCCTCGGTTCCTGCGTCCCCGTCCGATCCGAGCTGTCCGAACGGTTCATCCTCGCCGTCGTCCCCACTCAACAGGTCGCTGAGGAGATTGGCTTCCTCCGCATCCGATCCGCTGAGATCGGTGGTCTGTCCCAGGAAGTCGCTGAGGTCGCCCAGGTCGGTGATGTCGGTGGCCCCGAGCTCGCTCCGGAGAAGATCCGCGATCTCCTGATCCCGCTCCTCGTCGATCTCCTTCAGCGGTATATCGACGGCCGCAGCCTCCTCCTCGGCCAGGCTCTTCGCGTACATCGCCAGGCCCGTACCGGCAGGAATGAGCCGTCCGATGATGACGTTCTCCTTCAGGCCGATCAGAGAATCCTCCTTGCCCCGGATCGCCGCTTCCGCGAGGACCTTGGTGGTCTTCTGGAAGCTCGCGGCGGAGAGGAACGAATCCGTCGCCAGGGAGGCTTCGGTGATCCCGAGCAGCAGCGGTTCGGCGCGGGCGGCGCGCCCCGGCGGGTCCATGTTCTCCACCCGGCGGTTCGCCGCCTCGAAGTCCCATTTGTCGAGGACCGCGCCGGGCAGGAACTCCGTGTCGCCCGGTTCGAGGATCCGGCGCTTGCGGAGCATCTGGCGGACGATCACCTCGATGTGCTTGTCGTTGATGTCCACGCTCTGCCCGCGATACACGGACTGGATCTCCCGCACCATGTACTCCTGCACGCCGCGAAGGCCCTGAAGCTCCAGCACCTTCTGCGGATCAAGGGGGCCTTCCGTCAGGCGGTCGCCCGCCTGGACCTGCTGGCCCACCCGGATGCGTCCGGCACTGATGATCCGGCCCTGCTCGTCCTTGCTCGCGCCCCGGTAGGGCACCAGGTAGCTGCGCCGGACGGGAACGCGGGTGTAGCCCAGCTCGCGGATCTGCCGCCCGATCTTGTCGGTGATGTCCGTCCCTTCCGGGATGGCGGGAGCGGGGATGTTCGGGTCCTCCACGATCTCGCCGGTTTCCGGGTTCACCTGGTCGCGCAGCCCTTCCGGCGGGGTTGCGCCCGCCCAGAGGTGCTCGGCCAGCTGGTAGCCGACGAGGTTGTCTGTACGATCCGGATTGACGTCCAGCTCGCTGCGGATGATGACCTGCGGCAGGCCGCCTTTTTCCTCGATGGCTTCCACGACGCCGGGGAGCTCGGTGATGATCGCCTGTCCCTTGGGACGACGCGCTTCCACCAGCTCCACGACGCGGAGGAGGCCCTGCACCTGATCTTCCAGCACCTTGAGCATGGCCTGGATCGCCTTGTTCTTCTCGCGCTCGGCGGACGCGGAGCCGAGGGAGACGATCCCCCGCCGGGCGTCTTCGTGAAGCTCCTTCAGGGTCTCCTGCCGCCGGCGCTTGACGCCCGCGACACCAGCAATGGATTTCCCGGCCACGCCGCCCGTGTGGAAGGTGCGCATCGTGAGCTGCGTCCCCGGCTCGCCGATGGACTGCGCCGCGATGATGCCCACGGCGGTCCCAACCTCGACGAGGTGATGCCGCCCCATATCCATGCCGTAGCACAGGGAGCAGATCCCCTTGGAGAGCGAGCAGGTGAACGGGCTACGGATGCCGACCCGCTTCACGCCCACGCTTTCCACCCACTCCGCCGCGCGGGACGAGATGTAGGTGTTCGCCGGGATGATGACCCCTCCGGTTTCGGGATGGAGCACGTCCTCGATGGTGACCCGGCCTGAGAGACGGTCGGCGAGGGGTTCGATGGTGTCGCCGCCCTCTTCGATCTCTTCGACGAAGACGCCCTCGCTCGTGCCGCAGTCATGCTCGCGGACGATCACGTCCTGCGCCACGTCCACCAGGCGGCGGGTGAGGTAGCCCGCGTCCGCCGTCCGGAGGGCCGTGTCCGCGAGACCCTTGCGCTGCCCGTGGGTCGAGATGAAGTATTCGAGGACGTTGAGGCCCTCGTGGAAGTTGGACTTGATCGGCAGGTCCTCGATCATCTTCCCGAACGGGTCGGACATGAGTCCACGCATCCCAGAAAGCTGCCGGAGCTGCACGCGGGAGCCTCGGGCGCCGGAGCCCACGATCATGTTCACCGGGTTGAGCTCGTCCATGTGCTCCACGATGGCATCGGTGACCTGGTCCGCCGCATCGGTCCAGAGCCGGAGCACTTTCTGCTCGCGCTCGCCCTGGGAGATGAGGCCGCGCCGGTAGGCCCGGTTCTGCTTGTCCACCTCGCTCTGGGTGCGGTTGACGATCTCGTTTCGCTCTTCCGGCACTTCCATGTCCGTGACGGAGACCGTGATTCCGGACTGGGTGGCGTAACGGAACCCGAAGTCCTTCATTTCGTCGAGCATTTTGACCGTGGCGTCCCAGCCGCTGCCTCGCGCAAAGGCGTTCTGCTCGTACCACTCGGCGATAAGCTGCCCCAGCCGCTTGCTGTTGACCTGGTCGTTCACGAACACGTCCGGGCTGCGCTCGTAGTACGGCACGGGCCGTCCATCCACCGCCAGCCGATTGGCATCGTCCGGGAAGAGCTGGTTCATCAGCAGCCGCCCGATGGTCGTTTCGATCCACTGCCGCTCCAGGTCGCCGTAAGAACTGCCCGGAGCGGTGCATCTCACGTCCACGAGCGATCCGGCGCTGGATTCGTTATCGACGTTCGGCGATTCCGCGCCGTTTGCACCGTCCGCTCCGTTTGCACTGTCCTCGCCGGTGAAGGCTACGAGCCGCTCCCGTTGATCGGGGGTCAGCGGGCGCGGGTTCGTGCATGCCTCGGGCCGGTCCGTGCCGGGCCGGAAGTAGCCGCAGACGCCGCAGCTGCGTCCTTCGACGCTGACCTTCACGGGCGCGTGGAGGTGAATCTTCCTCGTCTCGTACGCGAGCAGGGCTTCCTGGATGTTCCCGAACATCAGCCCCGCGCCCTTCACATCCGGGTTCTCCTGGGTGAGGTAGAACGCCCCGAGCACCATGTCCTGCTTGGGCGCTACGACCGGCGAGCCGTCCGAAGGCCGGAACAGGTTGCGGATGCTGAGCATGAGCAGCCGCGCTTCGGCCTGGGCAGTATTCGAGAGCGGGACGTGGACGGCCATCTGGTCGCCGTCGAAGTCCGCGCCGAACGCCGCGCAGACGAGCGGGTGGAGCTGAATCGCCTTGCCGTCCACCAGCACCGGCTCGAACGCCTGGATGCCGAGGCGGTGCAGGGTGGGGGCTCGGTTGAGCAGCACCGGATGGTCCTGAATCACCTCTTCGAGAGCGTCCCAGACCTGCGGCTCGCGGTCAGCGCGGTCGAGCATCCGCTTCGCGGTCTTGATGGAGTGGGTGTAGTTCTTCTCCACGAGGGTCCGCATGACGAACGGCTTGAACAGCTCCAGCGCCATCTCTTTGGGGAGGCCGCACTGGTGGAGCTTTAATTTGGGGCCGACGACGATGACGCTGCGCCCGGAGTAGTCCACACGCTTGCCGAGCAGGTTCTTGCGGAACCGGCCTTCCTTCCCCTTGAGCATGTCGGAAAGGGAGCGCAGCGGGCGATTGTTGCTGCCCACCACGGGTCGGCTGCGCCGTCCGTTGTCGATCAGCGCGTCCACGGCCTCCTGCAACAGCCTTTTTTCGTGGTTGATGATCGACTCGGGGGCGCGGATCTCGGTGATCTTCTTCAGCCGGTTGTTCCGGTTGATGATCCGCCGGTACAGGTCGTTGAGGTCGGAAGTCGCGAACCGGCCCCCGTCGAGCTGCACCATCGGGCGCAGGTCCGGCGGGATGACCGTCACCACGTCGAGGATCATCCACTCGGGGCGGGTCTTGCTCTTCAGGAACGCCTCGACGACTTCGAGCCGTTTGATCGAGCGGATGCGGCGCGGCCCCGTGGTCCCGCTGATCTCGGTGCGGAGCTGGCGGGAAAGCTCTTCCAAGTCGATCTCCTGGAGGACTTCCTTGATCGCCGCCGCGCCGAGACCCGCCCGGACCATGCTGCGGAAATCGCGACCCAGCCGGCGAGTGGCGACTTCGAGGATGCGCTCCACGCCGCGCCACTCTTCTTCGGTGATCAGTTCGCGCTTCTGAATCTCGGAGAGCCGCTTGAGGGAGGCTTCGAGCTCGCCCACGCGCTCCTCGACATCCTTCCCCTCGTGCCGGATCATCTCCAGCACGCTGGGGCCTCCAACATCGAAGTCCTCTTCTGCTTCTTCCTCTTCTTCCTCGACGGCGTCTTCGGTCCCAGTGTCTTCTACGACATCTTCCGTAGAATCCTCGGCGGTCTCCTCGTCCGCATCCGCGACGACGGTCGCATCCTCGACCTCTTCGGGGAGGACGGCGGCGGTTTCTGCGTCATCATCGCCGTCCGCATCCTCCTCGTCCGCATCCTCCTCGTCCTCCACGAGCTCGTCATCCACCTCGCCAGGGAGAAGCGGCACGGGTTCGAGAATGTCTTCCGGGAATTCCGGGGCGTTGCGGAGCTCGGCGATCTCGGCGTGGACGGCCGATTCGATCTCCGCGAATTCCTCGCCAATGCGGCGGCGGTCGATCTGGGTGACGATGTAGCTCCCGAAGTAGATGACCTTCTCCAGCGGGCGCGGGGAGATGTCGAGCAGGAGCGCCATCGGGCTGGGCACGCCCTTGAGGTACCAGATGTGCGAGACCGGCGCAGCGAGCTCGATGTGGCCCATCCGCTGCCGCCGCACGGTGGACTTGGTGACTTCCACGCCGCAGCGGTCGCAGATGACGCCCTTGAACTTCACTTTCTTGTAGCGCCCGCAGTGGCACTCCCAGTCCCGGACCGGCCCGAAGATCCGCTCGCAGAAGAGGCCGTCCCGTTCCGGCTTGAAGGTGCGGTAGTTGATGGTTTCCGGCTTCTTGACTTCACCGCTCGACCATGTCCGCATCTGGTCGGGCGCCGCCAGACTGATCCGAATTTTGTTGAAATTACTGGCTTCCGCCATGGGTGTATCTATCCTCTCACCAGACCAGGGATCAGGGATCAGGGGTCAGTAGGGTATCGGCGCAACAGAATTGCTCTGTCATCCCGAAAAGCCCCCCTGATCCCCGACCCCTGGACCCTGAAGTTGTTTAGAGTGCCGTATCTTCTTCCAGGGCGCCGAACCGGCGGGTCAGGAACCGCCCCGGCTCTTCGGTCGTTTCGTCCTCCTGGAGCCGCAGGTCGATCTCGCGGTCGGCGTCGTCCTCCACCGTGACCTTCAGGCCCAGGTTCTGGAGCTCCGCAACCAGGATCTTGAACGACTCGGGCACGCCGGGCTCCTGGATCTGATCGCCCTTGACGATGCTCTCGTACGTCTTCACGCGGCCCGTCACGTCGTCCGATTTGATGGTCAGGATCTCCTGGAGCGTGTAGGCCGCGCCGTACGCTTCGAGCGCCCAGACCTCCATCTCGCCGAACCGCTGGCCGCCGAACTGCGCCTTGCCGCCCAGCGGCTGCTGGGTGACGAGCGCGTAAGGGCCGGTGCTCCGGGCGTGGATCTTGTCCTCGACGAGGTGCAGGAGCTTGAGCATGTACATCGCTCCGACCGTGACCGGCTGGTCGAACCGCTCGCCGGTCTGCCCGCTGTGGAGCCAGATCTTCCCGGTGTACTCGTCGCGGTTCATGTGCTCGCTGTAGCGCTGCTCCAGGCCCACCCGGTTGGCGATGAGCCGATCCACCGCCTCGCGGATCTCCTGCGCCGTCATGTCTACGAACTCCGGCTCGGCGGACCGCTCCGGCACGAGCCGGACGGTCGCGTTCTCGCCGTTCGCGGGGGTGAAGACCTCCGGGGTGACAGGGTAACGAATCCCGATGCCCAGCTTCTCCCCAAGTCCCTGGCGCCGCTCCGAATCCCAGCCGTCGATCTCCCGGACCAGCGCGTCGAGCATCTCCTCAGAGGACATCTCCTCCACGCCACGCGGCAGGCCGACTTCGTCGGTGCCCGTGTACGGCTGAAGGTCGATTCCGATTTCATCCTGGAGATAAGAGCTGAGGGTCTGCCGGCGGAGATGCTCCACGAGCTTCTCCAGCTCTTCGAGGACCTGTTCCTCCTTCGCGCCGTAGAAGATCGGCTCCATGAATTCGATGCCGAACGCGCGGCCCACGAGGCCGAGGTGGGTCTCCAGCACCTGTCCGATGTTCATGCGCTGGGGCACGCCAAGCGGGTTGAGGACGATGTCGACCGGGGTGCCGTCCGGCATGAACGGCATCTCCTCCTGCGGGAGGATCCGGCTGACGACGCCCTTGTTCCCGTGGCGACCCGCCATCTTGTCGCCTTCCATGATCGTTCGCTTCTCGGCGACGTAGACGCGCACGAGCTGATTGACGCCGGCGGAAAGCTCATCGCCCGGCTCGCCGGCGAGGTCGCCGCCGCCCTGGTCGCCCACCTGGCGATCCGGCTGCTTGCGGAAGTTGTACTCGTGCTTGCAGGTCGCGCAGGTAGACTTGAACCGGCTGAACCCCTTCACGTACACGAATATACCCGTGCCGCCGTGGGGCCCGACCCGGGCCGGGTCGCTGGCGACCTCCCCCTGCATC
>JAHWJO010000586.1 GCA_019348365.1 Armatimonadota bacterium
CGCAGATGAACGCAGATAACCCTCTTTCACCCGATCACCTCTTCATCTTGTCAGTTTGTCATCGGGTCATCTTGTCAGGGGCTCGGGGGTTCTCTGCGCCTCTGCGTCTCTGCGGTGAAAATCATCATCCTAGCATGCGCCGGAGCCGGAGGAGTTGCCGTTCGAGCGCGCGGGGGGCGTTGCGCTCCGCCGCTTCTTCGCGAGCCTCGAATTTCGGGCCGGTGCCGCCATATTCGAGGGAGACGACGCGCGACGTGGTGCGCTCCAGCAGCCAATCCAGCAGGACGTAATCCTCATCCAGCAGCTCGCAGTGGCGGTCCCGGAGGCCGAGATCGTTCCGGATACGGGGGCCGCTGACGTGGATCTCCCGTACTTTTTCGAGCGGCATTGCGAGGGCGTAGGCGCGGGAGTCCACCCCCAGATGCCATGCGGCGCAGCGGAGGTGGCTCGTATCGAGGAGCATGCCCGCGCCGGTCGCCTCCAGCACCTCCCACATCTCTTCCGGCTGCACCGCGACCCGCACCGTGGCGCGGTGGGCGTAGTAGGGCACGTTCTCGACGAGCACGGGAACGGGCAGCCGCCCCTTCACGTACCGCGTGTTCTCCACGAAGCGGCGGACCATCGCCCGGACCTGCTCGCGGGACTGGAACCGACGGTCCACAGCCTCCTCCCACTCCTCCGGGTTAAGCTGGAGATGCACGGCCATGTGCGGCGACCCCGCCGCCTCGATCCAACCCGGCATCGACTCCCACGGCAGGGATTCCCAGTATGACGGCGGGCTGCCGAGATGCCCCAGCACATGCAGGAGGACGCGTCGCATGGGTCGGGCGGCGGCCATCTCCTCCTCCAGTACGTCCAGCCGGGACAGCTTGATCCAGTCCAGCTCCACGGCCCCGCTCTCCAAAAGATGCATCAGAGGACGGGAATAGTTACAGCCCAGGGAGATCGACATAGAGACCTTTCCGGAGGATGAACGCCAGACATGAGGGTAAACGGCGGATGCCGCTCACAGGGAAAACGGGAGCGGCCCAGGCGTGTCACCGCAGCCGAATGGTGGGGAAGGGGAGGAGCACCCCTATGGAGGGCGAAGCATGAACCGGGCGAAGGCCTCAAACCTTCCACCCCTTATTTTTGAGGCGCTATCGAGAAGTCTATGAGTGTGCCGGGATGGAAGTTCCTGCGGGGAGTGCCGCGACTGAAGTCGCTCCTGTGGAGCCTCCGCTGCGCTCCGGCTGAGTGTCCCTGCGGGACACGGTACAGATGTACTGATTGTATGCGTCCCGGAGGGACGCTCGGCTGAAAGCCCCACAGGAGCGACTTCAGTCGCGGCATTCCCCCATCGGACCCACTCTCTTCCTGATTAAACCATTTTTGAAGCGTCATATCCGAAGGAGAAACCCATATGCCCGCACTCACCCGCCGGGAGATGCTCAAGCGAACCGCCGCCGCGACCGGCGCGGGGTTCGCCCTGCCAACCCTGATCCCCGCATCCGCCATCGGTGCGAATGGGGCCGTCGCGCCGAGCAACCGCATCACGCTCGGGTTCATCGGGGTCGGCGATCACGGCGTCTCGCGGAACCTCAACGGCTTCCTCGGCCAGCCGGACGCCCAGGCTGTCGCCGTCTGCGACGTGGATCGCTCCCGGCGGGAAGCGGCGAAACGTCTCGTAGAGGAGAAGTACGCGGCGGCGGCGGGGCGGGGGAGCTTCAAAGGCTGCGCGTCGTACAACGATTTCCGGGTGATCCTCGCCCGCAAGGAGATCGACGCGGTGGTGATCTCCACGCCCGACCACTGGCACGTGATCCCGGCGATCATGGCGGCCCGCTCCGGCAAGGACGTGATCTGCGAGAAGCCCCTGACGCTCACCGTCGCCGAGGGCCGCGCCCTGAGTGACGCGATGAAGCGGCACCGGCGGATCTTCCAGACGGCCAGCGAGAACCGGTCCCTCCCGGTCTACCATCGCATGTGCGAGCTGGTCCGCAACGGGCGGATCGGCAAGCTGCGGAGCATCCACGTTACGCTGCCCGAAGGCCGGTGGGTGCGCCCCGCAAGCCGGGAGGTGAAGCCGCCGCCGGAGGGGTTCGATTACGAGATGTGGCTCGGCCCGGCCCCCGAAGCCCCTTACAGCGAGGCGCGGTGCCACTGGAACTTCCGCTGGATCGAGGACTATTCCGGCGGGTTCCTCACCGACTGGGGCGCGCACCTCCTCGACATCGCGCAGTGGGGTAACGACACCGAGCGCACCGGACCCGTTACCGTGGAGGGCCGGGGCGAGTTCCCCCGCGACGGCATCTACGATTCGGCGACGAAGTTCGACCTCACCTACACCTACCCGAACGGAGTCGTCATGACAGTCGCTTCCAAAGAGCCGGGCATCCGCTTCGTGGGGGAGGAGGGTTGGATCGGGAATACGGGCTGGAACTCGCCCCTGCAAGCCGAGCCGAAGTCGATCCTCAATTCGGAGATCAAGCCAGGGGAGACCCGCCTGTACACCGCAAGGGACAAGCACCGCAACTTTCTGGACGGCGTGAAGACTCGCAAAGAGTGTTACGCCCCTGCAGAGGTCGGGCACCGGACGATCAGCATCGCCCACCTCGGCAACATCGCGATGAAACGGGGCAAGAAGCTGAACTGGGACCCGAAGCGGGAGCGGTTCACCAACGATGCGGAAGCGAACCGGATGCTCTCCCGGCCCATGCGCTCACCGTGGAAACTCTAAGGCAGCGTATCTTACGGAAGAGGCGAGGATCCTCATCGCGAAGCGCCGGAACGGGCCGGTGGGGACGGTGCGGCTAGTACATGACCACTAAGAATGTGAAGGGTAGAGGCGCTTCAGCTTTGTGCGA
>JAHWJO010000587.1 GCA_019348365.1 Armatimonadota bacterium
CCTCGATAGACGGTCTTGATGGGGAGATAAAAGGAACAAATCCGTTTATGAAAGTCCGAAACGACGGAAAATGGCTTCGCGAATCCGGGGAGCCGCCTGGCCGTCCCCGTACGGGTTTCTCGCCTGAGCCATTTCGGCGTAGGCGGCGGGGTCGTCCAGCAGCCGGTCCGCCTCCCGCACGATCGTCTCCCGGTCGGTGCCGACCAGCTTGACGGTCCCGGCATCCACCCCCTCGGGCCGCTCGGTCGTACGCCGGACGACCAGCACCGGCTTGCCGAGGCTCGGCGCTTCCTCCTGCACGCCGCCGCTGTCGGTGATGATGAGGGTCGCACGCTTCATCATCCCGACGAACGGCTGGTAATCCGGCGGCTCGATGAGCCGCACCCGGTCCAGCCCGCCCAGCACCTCCGTCGCGGTCTCCCGCACGACCGGATTGCGGTGGAGGGCGTAGACGACCTCGATGTCCGGATGCCTCTCCACGAGGTCCCGCAGCGCCAGGCAGACCTCCCGCAAGGGCTCGCCCCAATTTTCGCGTCGGTGGGCCGTGACGAGGATTTGCCGGTGACCGTGGGACGGCGCATCATCGGGGAGCTGTGCCGCCACCGAGAGCAGCGCGTCGATGACGGTGTTGCCCGTCACGTCGATCCGGTCGTCCGGAACCCCGTTCTGCAGCAGGTTCTGCCGGGATTGCTCGGTCGGCGCGAAGTGCAGGTCGGCGATCTGGCCCGTCAGGCGGCGCATCATCTCTTCGGGAAAGGGGTCGTACTGATTCTGGGTCCGCAGGCCCGCTTCCACATGCCCCACGGCGATCTTATGATAGAACGCCGCCAGCGCCCCTGCGAAGACGGTCGCGGTGTCCCCCTGCACGAGCACCAGGTCGGGCTTCTCCTCGGAGAGCAGTTCGTCCAGGCCGGAGAGGGCGCGGGTGGTGATCCCGGCGAGAGTCTGACCGGGCTGCATGATATTCAGGTCGAAATCGGGCCGGATGTCGAAGATTCGCAGGATCTGATCGAGCATCTCCCGATGCTGCGCCGTGACGGCGATCCTCAAGCGCACCTGATCGGGAAAGCGCTGAAGCTCCCGGATGACGGGAGCCATCTTGACCGCTTCCGGTCGGGTTCCAAAGATCGGCATCACAGAGATCAACGGCTGATTCCTCATCTTCAGGCGAAAAAATCTGAAGCCTCTCCCCCGGCTTCCTCCATCCGATACCCCCGGCGACGGTCGAGTATACACAGAATTCAAAAGAGCTTACCGGTGATTGAAATCGGCGATGGCCGACATCGGGAGAGCGTTTCGCCTCATTATAACATAACGGGTCGTGCATCCATCCATGACGGGGTTTCGGCGAACGAGAAGATTCGAGCGTTGCGGTCGGGTTCAAATGGTAGGGTAAGTACCCCGTTGGTGAAAGGACCTGCCAGAAGGGCGTCCATGACTTCCGTACCTCTGCCTTACCCTCTATAATGAACGGTAGTTACACTGTCGAGCTGCGAGTCCGGTCTGGTGATCCCCTTCCGTCCGGGAATGGGAACCTTCTCCGGGGAGGAGCGTCCAATCTATGGAACGCATGCCTCCGTATTCCGGGACCGTTGGGATGCCCGGATGACAGGATGGGAGAAGCGTCACGCATTCTCCCGCACCGTCCGATTCCCATGGGCTATGCGTGGGATGATGAGGAGCCGAATAGACGATGAGAAGAGGGTTTCGTTGGCTGACAATCGTTCTCCTGGCGCTCGCCGTGCCGCTCCAGGCGGTGGCGAAAACGACCGACGAAGAACGAAAGATCGGGAAAGAGGCCGCCGAGCAGATCGCCAAGGATAAATCCATCAAATTCGTCACCGATCCCGCCGTTCTGGAGCGCGTGGATCGGATCAGCAAGGCCGTGGCGGCGGCGGCCCAGCCATACGAGCCGGACCTCACTTACACTTTCAAAGTCATCGACACGAAAGACGTCAACGCTTTCTCCCTCCCCGGCGGCTACATCTACCTCAACAAAGGCCTGATCGACCGCTGCGAATCGGATGACGAGCTGGCCGGGGTCATCGGGCACGAAATCGCCCACGCCGCCCAGCACCACCTTCGCAAGCTGATGAGCCAGGCGCAGAAGTTCAACTGGGCCACCCTGGCGATCATCCTTGCGGGAGCCGTCTCCGGCACGGATGTCGGGGGCGCCGCGCTCCTCTCCCAGGTCA
Source organism: Armatimonadota bacterium (assembly GCA_019348365.1). Taxonomy (GTDB): domain Bacteria; phylum Armatimonadota; class DTGP01; order DTGP01; family JAHWJO01; genus JAHWJO01. Next base: position 2,196 of record JAHWJO010000587.1, read on the forward strand.
TCACCCAGGCGCGGGTCAGCGGATACGGCATGAAATTCGAGACCGAATCCGACCGGTATGCCATCGAGTACCTGATGAAGACGCCGTATAACCCTGTGGGCGTGCTGACCTTCATGGAGAAACTGGCCCGCGACGAGTCCCGCAAGGGCGGCCAGAACGTCGATATGGGTATCTATCAAACCCATCCCCTCTCGAAAGACCGGGTGGACGCCCTCATCAAGCTGCTCAATGAGAAGCAGATCCCCATCGACCGCCGCAAAGTGACCACCTCCATGAAAGTGGTCGCGAAGGAAGGAAAGCTTGAGGGCCAGCCGGTCGGGGAGATCTGGCTGGGCAAAACGCGCATTGCCGCCCTCTCCGGCGACGACGAACGGAGCGCGCTGGAACGCGCGCAGGAGATCGCGAAGAAGCTCGATCTGCTCCTGGATCGGAAATGGGGCGTGATGGACGTTCGCCTTGGCCCGGAAGAGCGCTCGGTCTGGATCGGCAAGTCGGTCGTGCTCAACGTCACCCCCGACGATGCCAGAGTGTCCGGTAAGACCCCCGAAGAGATCGCCAAACTGGCCCAGACGAATCTCCAGAACGTTATCTGGAAATAGCATTACGACACGCTGTTCTAAAGCCTGTTATGAACGTGTCCGTG
>JAHWJO010000588.1 GCA_019348365.1 Armatimonadota bacterium
ACCCGGCGATTAAAATCGCGTCTGGAGGGGCACGAAACCCGCCTTCGCGGGTTCCACTCCCGGCCCAAAACCGCAGAATCGAGCAGCAAGGGAGTCGGCGAAGGCCGATCCATTCGACTACGCTCAGGACATGCTTTGTGCGGTTGGTGACACGGTTTTAACCGCCGGGCACACTTAATGAAATGACCCTGCGTTCCGCTCCCCGCCTATCGCCATGGAAGGAGTCATCTGTTATACTGGATCCGTGCAATCCTCCACTCTTCTCCCCTCCCTGAAACGCTGGAGTCTCGGGCGTTCGGTCATGGGCCTCTCCCGTCTGGTCCATGCGCTCCCCGATCCTTCCGCCGCCCGGTTCGGCGAGGGGTTGGGTGACGCGTTGCTCCACGCCTCGGCGCGCTACCGGCGGGTGGCGATCCGCAATCTCCGGCTGGTCTTCGGGGAGGAATGGACCGAGGAACAGGTGCAGGCGGCGGCGCGGGACACCTTCCGGAACATCGGCAAGACCGCCGTCGAATTCCTCCGGATGGCCTCCATGAGCGAGAAGGAGCTTCGCGCGAAGACCTTCTACGAAGGACGGGAGCACCTGGACGCGGCGCTCGCTCGTGGCAAAGGGGTGTTGTACCTCACGGCGCATTTCGGTAATTGGGAGATGATGGGCGCGCGGCTCGCACAGGACGGCTACCCCCTCAACGTCGTGGCCCGCGATGCCGATGACGAGAGCGTCAACCGGCTGATGAACGGCATTCGGGAGCGGTGGGGCTATCGTGTCTTCTCCCGGAGCCGGAGCGTGAAGCCCCTGCTCCAGGCCCTCCGTCGCAATGAGATGCTCGCCATCCTCAACGACCAGAACTACACCACCGGGATCTTCGTTCCGTTCTTCGGGAGACCGGCGGCGACCGCCACGGGGCTGGCTTCCCTGGCCCGCGCGACGGGCGCGGCGGTCGTGCCCGCGTTCTGCGTGCGCCAGCCGGACAACACCCATTGCATCCAGATCCATCCGGCCCTCCCCCTGCAATTCACGGAGGAGAAGGACGAAGACATCTATCGCGTGACCGCCCTCGTCACGCAGGAGATCGAGGCGATGGTCCGCCGCTACCCGACCCAGTGGATGTGGATCCACGACCGCTGGAAACACCGACCGCCGGAAGAGGCCGCCGAAGGTCACGCCCTCCCCGCGTAATTGTCGATGACCGGCAGGAACCCCAATCTCTCTCGAACGATCCATGACTTGTCCCTGAGGATAACCCCGACGCATCCATGCTGAAAGCAGTTAAACGCGAGGTCGCTGCGTGAGAACCGAAAAGCCCGCTCACATCCGAAAAATTCTGATCGTCAAGCTCAGCTCCATCGGCGACGTGCTCATGGCGACGCCGGTCCCGCGCGCGCTCAAGGAGCGGCTGCCGGATTCCCACATCGCGTGGCTGGTGGAGGAGAAGAGTCGGGAAGTCGTGGAGGGGAACCCGTACGTCGACGAGGTGATCGTCTATCCCCTGCGTCGCTGGCAGAAGCTGATCTCGCAGGGGCGGCACTTCCGGGCGCTCCGGGAGGTGTGGGCGTTCCTTGCCGGTCTGCGCGCCCGCCGCTTCGACCTGGCCATCGACATCCAGGGCCTGCTCCGCAGCGGAATCGTGACCTGGCTCTCCGGCGCGCCTTACCGCCTGGGCCGGGACGACGGGCGGGAGGGGAACAACGTCTTCCTCACACACATGGTCAAGGCCCGAAAGGATTACGTCCGCGCCAGCGAACTGAACCTGGAGGTGCTGTCGGCGCTGGGGATCAAGCCTTCCAGCTACGATCTGATCCTCCGCATCCCGACGGAGGCCGAAGAGGGCGCCGAACGGTTCCTGGCCGACGAAGGACTGCCGTCCGACGCACGGATCGCCGCGCTGGCCCCCGCCACCACCCGCCCGAACAAGCACTGGACCGAAGAAGGGTTCGCCGAGGTGAGCGACCGCCTGTACGAAGAGTACCAGATGCGAAGCGTCCTCCTCGGCGGGCCGGCGGATGCGCCCATGATGGAACGGATCGCGTCCCTCTGCCGACACCGGCCCCTGATCGCGGCGGGAAAAGCGTCCTACAAGGAATCGGCGGCGCTGATCCGTCGCTCCCGGATCCTGGTCAGCGTCGATACCGGCCTCCTGCGCGTCGGGATCGCGACAAAGACTCCCACCATCGCCCTCTTCGGGCCGACGAACCCGGCAGCCCTGCGGCAGGAGGAGCGCTGCACCGTCGTCCTCAAAGAGTTCCCCTGCCAGTTCTGCCGAAAGAATCCCACCTGCGGGGATCGGGACTGCATGCGGGCGATCACCTCCGGTGACGTGATGCAGGCGGTCTCCGAATGGCTCCACAGCCCCGCCCCATGGTTGAACACGGAGTTATGAGGAGATCGCCGGACGACGGTGGTCATCCGGCACCCCGGTCTCGATTTCAGCGTTTCCCCGGCCCTACACTCGTGGAACTCCCCTTTTATTTTTTAGAATCCCCTTCAGTTCATTAGACTTCCTGAAACATTCAGATCGCAATTCATCAGCCTATGGATACTTTCACCCCTTCCACCGCGTTAGAAGAACTGTTCAGAGCAGCTCCCGATCCTGCCGCTGCAACGTCCCTCCCCCGTTTTCGGGTAGTCCACCTCGAAATGGGCCGTCATTACGTCGGCGGGCCGAACCAGGTCCTGTCGCTGTGCCGGGGGCTGCACGATCGCGGCGTGGATTCGTGGCTGGTCTGCCCCGCGGACAGCGAGAGCGGGCAGAAGGCGCGCGCGCGGGGGCTGAACGTCCGCACCCTGAACGGGGGGGGCGTCCTCGAGCCCCGGGTGTGCCTCCAGGGCCGGCGC
>JAHWJO010000589.1 GCA_019348365.1 Armatimonadota bacterium
GTGCTCGGTCCCGCCGGTCACCTCAGCGACTTCAAGGAAGCCGTCCGCACACGGACAACGTTTATAATCGCCCTGACGGGTCTCACCCGTCAGGGCTATTTGATTCGGACAGGGAGAACAGGGAGAGGGCGGGTAATGAGTGTTCGAACGTATGAGGGGATCGTTGAAGACGGCCAGATCAAGCTCGAAAGCGGCGTGCGGCTGCCAGATCGGGCGCGCGTTTTCGTGGTGGTCCCCGAAGAACATCAAGCGCCGGTGCCTCGGATCGTCAGCCCCCGGTTGGCCGACCCGAGCCAGATGGATCATTTCATCATTGAGGTTGTGGAGAAGCCTTCCGATGCCTCCGTATGACTCTAACCTCCATACGCCTCCGGCTCCCGTCGCTCTTGTCACCCTCAGAAACCTGGTGACGTTACAAGAAATAGATGATGTGCCCATGCTGCTGGACACTGGGGCAGACGTCACCCTCGTGCCTGAATCCGTATTGAGCGCATTGGGAATTCCCGCAGATGATTCCGACCGCAGCTTTGAGTTGGTGGGTTTTGATGGAACACTCAGCCGTTCTGTCTCTGTGCGCCTGGAAATGGCGTTCTTGAGGTACACTTTTCGGGGTGAATTCCTGACGACGTATAGTGATGTGGGGATCATAGGTCGCAACATCTTGAATGCGTTGTCACTCCGTCTGAACGGTCCAGGTTTGACCTGGGACATCCTTTGAAAGCTGTCCGACCTATAATCGCCTACCCGCCTGAAAAATCGGTTATCATAGCCCTGACGGACACTCGTTTCGTGGGGGCTTTTTCTTTAATCGAAGCAAACCAGCTTCAGCATTGGATAGGGTACCCGGCGGTTGAGATCGCGCCTGAAAAGATCTGAGGGATCGAGTCGGGTGTGGAGTCGTCACAGAGCGACTTTGCTTTGTTGTTGCCCGCGAATTCACTCGCCGTTGACCTGCTACAGGACACTCCTCGACTCCTCCCATCGCTGCGTTGACCCTCCCCCGGCGGTGTGTTAGCATGAACCCGCTTCGACATGACGGTGTCTATAAAATGAGAACTCCGTATGCAGATCACCCCCGGTCCCTCCGATAGTGGATCGGAGATATCGCCGGAGATCGGCCCTTCACCACCGTTCATCATAGACGCGGGAGGCGTTGTTTGGATCGAGACTTATTCAGCCGTATCGGCATTCTGGCGGTGCTCTTGACCGCTTTCACCCTGCCGTTCTTCTCCCTCCGCAACCGCGCGAGGGCGGAAGAGGGCAAGGTGGTGCTCCGCTACCTCACCTACGAAACCGGGAAGGAGCAGCAGGAGCTCGTTAACGAGATCGTCCGCCGGTTCGAGGCGAAACACCCGAATGTCAAGGTCGAGGTGGAGTTCAATTCCAACGCGCGGAAGAAGCTCTACGTCGATCTCGCCTCCGGGTCCGCCCCCGACGTCTTCTACTCCGTCTCGGACGACATCCCCCGCATGGCCGCGCGCGGGGTCATCATGAACCAGTCCCCCCTCGCCAAGAAAGAGGGGATCACCTTCGAGGGGTACTTCCCCAAAACGGTAAAGGGACTCGAATGGAACGATGACCTCTACGCCTTCCCGATCCACTACTCCACCGACGTTCTTTTCTACAACAAGAAGCTGTTCGACGAAGCCGGTCTGGAGTACCCGAACGACAACTGGACCTGGGACGACTACGTGAGCGCGGCCAAAAAGCTGACGAAGCGGGATAACAACGGCGATGTGGAAGTCTTCGGGACGACCCTGCCGGACACGAACCTCGCCATCGCGGCGAACGGCGGAAGCCAGTTCAGCGGGGACTATCAGCGGTCCACCATCGCGAACCCGGCGGCGGAGGAGGCGATCCGTAAGCTGCTCGACCTGCGCGACACGTACAAGGTCGCGCCGTCGCCCGAGCAGCTCCAGGACACCAGCACGACCAAGCTGTTCACCACGGGCCGCGTGGCGATGATGCCGGGCCGCACCTACATGGTGATCGACTTCAACAAGTCGATCACGGACTGGGAGTACGACGTGGCGCTCGTACCGCCGATGAAGAAGCGGGCCGTGCGCCTCGCGGTGGGCGGGACCTGCATCGCGTCCCGGTCGCCGCACCCGAAAGAGGCGTGGGAATTCGCGAAATTCTACGGCAGCGAGACGGGCGGCCTGGAGATCCTCGGCAGCCAGAAGAACTGCGTCCCCGCCGTCAAGCGCCTCGCCTACAGCCCGAAGTACTTCCTCCAGGGGCCGCCGAAGAACAACCGAATCTTCGTCGATTCCATCGAGGACGCGGTGATCCTCACCCCGCCCATCGTCAACTGCACCGAGTACATGACCCGCATCCGCGACCCGATCTTCGACCAGGTGCTCCGGGGAACCATGCCCATCGCGACCGGCCTGAAGCAGATCCAGGCCGACACGAACAAGCTGCTGAGAGAGGGGTAAACGTTGGCCGTCACGTCTCCCACCCCCAATCCCGCGACCCTCAAGGCCCCGGCGGCGACCGGGGCCGCCGTCACCCGCCCGCCTTCTTTTAAAGAGAAGCAGCGGCACCAGTGGGAGGGGCTGCTGTTCATCGCGCCATGGCTCATCGGCTTCCTCATCTTCACCCTCGGGCCGATCCTGATCTCGCTCTACCTCAGCATGACGAAGTGGGACCTCCTGCGCCCGCAGCCGATCTGGGTGGGGCTGGGGAACTACCGCGACCTGCTGAACGACCCCGACTTCTTTCACTCGCTCAACCGGACGCTCTACTACACGGCGGTCTCGGTGCCGCTGGGGATGATCGGGTCACTCTCGGTGGCGATGCTCCTCAATCAGAAGGTCCCCGGCATCAGCGTCTT
>JAHWJO010000590.1 GCA_019348365.1 Armatimonadota bacterium
ACTAAAACCCACTACACTCAAGTGTTGTGGACCGGGCCGGTGGCCGTTCTAATGAGGGCGGCAGAACATGTCGGCCCGGATTTTTGTTCTTTACTTTTCGTTGCGAGATTCTTGTGAGACGTTGCCTGGCTCGGGATGCGGCTTCAGGCGCTACATCCTGGTAGGCTGAACGCATCTCACATCTTCTCTAGAAGCTACTATCGTCCCGGCTGCGTCACCGCGCCCGCAGAGGCGGAGCTCACCAGCGCGGCGTACTTGGCGAAGACGCCGGTTTGGTAGCGGGGCTGAGGATCGGTCCAACCCTTCAGACGTTCCTCGATCTCCTCGCTGGAGAGATCCACCGTGATGGCACTGGCGGGGAGCAGGTCTTTGCGGCGGTGTGGCTCCATCGGGAGATGCAGGATCGGCAGCCGTCCACGAGATTGGATGAGGGAGAGGCACCGGCGCGCCTGCCGGGTCTCCGGGATGATGGCGAAGGTGAGGTCCGCCTTGAGGTCCAGGAAGGGTCGGAGTTGTTCCGTGCTCATCCCCACGTCATCGATAATGAGCGCCAGCCGCGCGGTCCCCTTTGATGGCTTCTCCGTAAGATTCTTCCCGCTCGGGCGGACCTCCGGAGCGTTCGGCCCTACGCCGGGACGGGTAGCGGGCTTCTCCGGAGCCGTGGGGGTGGGGGTGGAAGGGAGCGCCATGGTCTTCTTCGACGGAGGTTCGGGCAGCTTCACCTCGGTCGCCGGTGCGGTGATACTCACCGTTTCCGGTCGGGATTCCGCGCGGGGGCTCGATTGCGGGGGACTTAGTGCAGGAGACGGCGTGGAAGTCCCCGTGGCAGTCTCTGTGGAAGGTGCAGCGGCAGAAGACGCTTGTGTCGGGGATTCATGGGTATAAGCCGCATCGGGGGAGGCGTTCGGTGTAGAGGAAGTGGGTACGGCAATCGCTCCGGCATTTCGACGGCTTCGTGAAACGCTCGCCCCTGGTTCTGAAGGAGTCGGAACCGGGAGAGCGGGCGCTGGGGAGTCTGGGAGTCTGGACGGAGAAGATTCTCTGCCGGACGACGCTTTCACGCTGCTATGGGAACGGTTCGCTTTCTGTGGTCCGGGTACGAGGGAGTCAGATGACTCTCCGGCGGGGGCCATGACGATGGGCGAGGGAGAAGCCTCCCCGCTCGACGCCGTCGATTTGCACCCGGTCCCCATGGCGGCGACAACCGCCGCTAAAACGGCTAGCATGAACCCTTTCTGCATGATGATTTCCTCCCCTGAGAAGCGGCCGTTCCGTACGGGCCTGAAATAATATCGGATGCCCGTGCCCTTAAATAGAGAGGAGAAGGAAACTCCACATTGCCATTTGACGTACATGATAACCACTTCTCAGGCTTTGCCCTGACAGGGTCATGGATCTAGCAAGGCGAAAAGTTGTCCTCCGCGTACTCAAGGGAGGGAGACACGGTTTCACCGGTTTTGAATCATGTGAACCGAGTTCATAAGAAAAAGAGGGAGTTTGTCGGGACAAGAGATCTATGCTGCTGACCGAAAGGAGGACCGAGTGAACGAGCTGGATCGAAACGGAGAGGTGAGGGAAGACCTTCGATTGCGGTATCAATATTACGCACGCCTGCTGCTTCTGGGAATCTCCGCCGTATTCATCATTCTCCTCCTGGCCCGCCTCCGTAATATCCTGATCATCTTCTACTTTGCGCTGCTCGTCAGCCTCGCGATCAACCCGGCGATTCTCTGGCTGGAGCGACATCGGGTGCCCCGACTGGCCTCCGTGCCGGTCCTGGCCCTGATGACTCTCGCGGCGGTCTTCGGCGCGTTCCTCTGGTTCGTCCCCCTCATCGTGGAGCAGACGCAGGGCCTCATCCAGGATCTCCCCTATTATCTGAGTGAAGCTCAGGTGTGGATCAACCGGATGGTGAACCGCTATCCGTTCGTGCGGACGCAGATCGAGGAGTACCGGGGAGAGATCAACCAGGCGGTCTTACAGGCGGGGGGGCTCGTTCAACAACTGGGATCATGGCTGATGAGTTTCGGCAGCGCCCTGTTCATACTGGTCCTGGTCTTTTTTCTCGTGATCTTCGGATTGATCAACCCTCTTCCTATGGCGAAGGCCCTGTTTGAGTTGACCCCGGCGGACCAGAACGAGCGCGTGGAGCGTGCGATCTCCTCCATTCAGGAGAAGACCGTGGCCTGGGCGGGGGGGACGCTCCTCGTCATGGCGCTGGTGGGAACGATCAGCTGGGCGGGGCTCACGTTTCTGGGCGTCCCCCAGGCGTTTCTGTTCGGGGTGATCGCTGCTATCGGCGAATTCATCCCCACCGTCGGCCCCATCCTGAGCATGATCCCGCCCTTCCTCGTGATGCTCCTCATCGACCCGGTGAAGGCGCTGGGGGTCCTCGCCCTCTACATTACTATTCAGCAATTGGAGAACCACTTGCTTACCCCAGTGGTGTTCGGAAACCGGCTGGAGGTCCACCCCTGGGGGCTGATCTTCATGATTCTTGTGATGGGAGACCTGTTCGGCCTTCTTGGCGTTCTCCTGGCAACGCCCACCACGGCGATTATGGGGGTTCTGTACGATGAATTCGTTCCCAAGCCGGGAACGAAAGATTCCGTGCCGATTCTTGTGAGGGTGTCGCGGGTCATCGGCGGGGAACGCCACTACCGCGAGGGTGCGTATTGACAGAGGATGTTTCGATCCGCCAGAAGATTCGAGGCCTGGTAGTGGATCCGATCCGAAGGAGGTTCTCGGTAGGAGGGAGGGGGTGACCTCTCCCCCGGCCCCTCCCCGACGCGGGGAGGGGAGCCATAGTCGTTCATAGATCGGTTCGTTTCTTCC
>JAHWJO010000591.1 GCA_019348365.1 Armatimonadota bacterium
GGACGAGATCGGGGAGCTCCCGCTCCCCCTGCAGCCGAAGCTCCTGCGGGCCATGCGGGAGGGCGCGCCCCGGCACACCCTCATCGCGAACGCCAACCAGCGCGTCACCGAGAATAACTGGGACCAGGTGGAAGCCCTCCTGAAGCTTCAAACGGTGAGCGATCCGAACGTGGTCTACAACTTCCACTTCTACGCCCCGATGATCTTCACCCACCAGGGCGCGACCTGGGGCTGGGACATGCTGCGGCACTTCAGGAACGTCCCCTACCCCTCCAGCCCGGAGGCGGTCGCCCCGGTGGCGGCGAACACGCCGGAGGTGGCCCGGAACTACGTGATCAGCTACGGCAAGGAGCGATGGAACCGCCGGGAGATCGAATCGCGGCTGCGGCCGGCGGCGGACTGGGCGAAGCGTCACGGCGTTCCCCTCACCGCCAACGAGTTCGGGGTGTACCGCCATGCCGCCCCGGAGGTCGACCGGAACGCCTACCTCCGCGACGTGCGCGCCGCGTTTGAGAAGCTCGGTATCGGCTGGGCGATGTGGGAGTACAAGGGCGGTTTCGGCGTGGTGACGGAGCAGGGCGGCAAGCGGATCGTGCTGCCGGGGACGGCGAGGGCGCTGGGGCTGAAGGTCCCGCCGTCCGCCCTCCCCGCGCCGCCGCGACGGGTCGGGATTCGGGGAGTCAAAGCGATGGAAAAAGCCGGATGGGTCCTGACGTTTCAGGACGAGTTCAACGGAACCAAGCTCGATGCTGCAAAGTGGGAGGATAAGTACTGGCACGGGCGTACCCACAGCAACAACGAGCAGCAGTACTACGCCCCCGACGGCTACGAGCTGAAGGACGGCGTGCTCCGCTTCAAAGCCGAGAAGCGCTCGATGGGCGGGATGCCCTACACCTCCGGCATGATCGCCTCCCACGATAAGTTCGCGCAGCAGTACGGCTGGTTCGAGATCCGCGCGAAGTTCCCCCACGGCAAAGGGATGTGGCCCGCCTTCTGGCTGCTGCCCGCCACGAAGAAGTGGCCGCCGGAGATCGACGTGCTGGAGATCCTCGGCCACGAGACGGACAAGGTCTACTTCACCACCCACTGGAACGACGCGGAGGGCAAGCACAAGAGCCACGGCGGCAACTGGACCGGACCGGACTTCTCCAAAGATTTCCATACCTTCGCGGTGGAGTGGACCCCGAAGGAGGCGATCTGGTACGTGGACGGCGTGGAGCGCTACCGCTCCGACCAGGGCATCCCCCACGAGCCGATGTACCTCATCGCGAACCTGGCGGTGGGCGGCAACTGGCCCGGCAACCCGGATGAGACCACCCCCTTCCCCGGCATCATGGAGATCGACTACATCCGCGCGTACCAGCGGAAAGAGCGCCTGCAAAAGTGATCGAGCTTCAGCCGTTCACCCGCGCGGATTTCCGCCGCCTCATCGACTGGTCGCCCACGCCGGAATTCCTCATGCAGTGGGCCGGGCCGTACTTCACCTTTCCGCTCGACGAAGCCCAGCTCGGAGCTTATCTTCAAGGGGCGGAAGGGGACTCCCCGGTCCGGAGGATCTTCCGGGTGGCGGACGGAGAAACCGGGACCGTCATCGGGCACATCGAGCTGGGACTGATCCACCTCGCCCACGGCTCCGCGACGGTCCACCGCGTGCTGATCGGCGACCCGGCGTACCGGGGACGGGGCTTCGGGCGGGAGATGATCCGCAAGATCCAAGAGATCGCCTTCGACGAGATGAACCTTCACCGGCTGGAGCTCGTCGTGTTCGACTTCAACGAGTCCGCCCGCCGCTGCTACGAGAAAGCCGGGTTCAAGGTGGAGGGCCACCATCGGGAATGCCGGAGGGTGGGGGAGGCGTACTGGAGCATCTACTGGATGGGCATGCTGGAACAGGAGTGGAGAGCGCCGGGTTGACCGATGCTTTCCGTCGGGGGGTCGGGAGCATTCCGGGTCCCGGCGACTCAAGTCGCGGGCAACAAGGGCGCAAAGTCCCCCTGCGGGGACTTCACCACCGGCTTGATCTTTAGAAGAGAAGGGTGGACCTACAGTCGGCGAAGGCCGACTTCGCGCTTTTGTTGCCCGCGACTTGAGTCGCCGGGCACATAGCAACCTTACTCAAGAATGGAGTGAACGGTGTTCAATCATGTATCGCGGAGATCGCTGCTCGCCTCGACGCTCATCGGGCTGATGGCGCTGGCCGGCTGCGGGGGCGGCGTTCAGGAAAAAATCCAGAGTCAGAGTATCGTCGGCACCTGGAATTTGCGGTCCGTCACCGTCGAGGGCGAGACGATCTCGTGCCCCGGCTCGAAAAATGAGGACGGGGAGGAGATCTCCTGCGGCGAGGGGACCGTCCGTTTCGGCCTGGATAAGAGCTTTATCATGGACGGCAACTTCTACGGCGGAGTCCGTGTTCTTCAGAGAGGCACCTGGGACATTAACGGAAGCGCCCTCACCCTGACCATCAACGAAGTCGGCGAGGACCGGGACAACGACGGCGTGGTGGAGGAATCGGAGATCGAGCGGTTGCCCCAGGCCCTCTCCTTTGACGTGGGCCTCTCGGGGGACCGCCTGACGCTCCGGGGCCGAGGGGAGAGCCAGGGGATAGATCTCAACTTCGAGAAAGATTAGAGGCAGAATCATAAAGCAACCCCCTCTCCCGTAGCCATGACGGAGAGGGGGTTGCAGCTCCTATACCGTTTGGAACCGATGCGCTACCCCTGCTGCATCCGCTCGATAATCGCGTCGGCCATCTCTTTGGTACCGACGGCGGAGGGATCGTTGCGGTCTTCCTTCAGGTCGTAGGTGACGTTTTTCCCTTCCTCGATGACCG
>JAHWJO010000592.1 GCA_019348365.1 Armatimonadota bacterium
TTCGGCGGTCCCTCCGGGCGGGGCCTCCAACTGCGTCATCTCCCTCACCGCCAGCAACAGGGAATTGGATATTTCCTTACCTATGAGAACCTGGAACCGCAGGTCGGAAATCAACGTCAAATACGACCGCGGAATTGATGCTTGAAGTTCTCCGCTGTTGATGAACTTTGTTCGATTGTTCTCCAATCCCGCCCCGGCCAGCATGACGAGCGCATCCGGCGTAAATCCCGTGCCTTTCACCGTGACGATGAATTCGCCCTCCTGATCAGGGCCACTCTTCTTCACGATGACACCGAGTTCATCGCAGCCCACCTCCACGCAGAGGTGCGTGATCTTGTGATTCACCGGCCCGAAGATCACCTGGTTCGCCATCCCCCACTGGAGAGTGAAACGGCCCGTCGCTCTTTTATACCTGTCCACCGAGATGTAGTAGATCCGATCCTGCTGGGCGGTGAAGCGAAGGTAGCTGTTGACGCCATTGATTCCGCTGTTGTCATCCTGCTTCACCAGATCGAAATCGTTGGGGTCCAGGTTCAGGCCCTTGGCCTCAGAGACTCTCAGGATCGTGTCGAAATCGGGCTCGAACGTCCGGAACGCGACGTCCGCGGTATAAGGCGCGACCCACTTGTACCAGACCGTCCGCTTTCCGGTCTCCCCTTTATTCGATCCGAGGAACGACTCTTCTCGCGTCGCCCCGTGGGTCTCTCCCGTCACCGAACCTCCGTTCCCCTGGAGGACGAGGGCATCGGCGATGTTGTCGTTCTTCGGCTTGGTGACTTCCGGGCGGGTGACGGGAACCTCTTTCCCCTGCGTCCGAGCCGTCACCCCCACGAGGAACGCCCGCTGGAATTCTTGCCTCCCCGTGTCGCTGAACCGGATCTTCACCAGGTCCTCGTTGAGAAAGGCTTCCGGCAGCACGACGGCCTGCTTGTCCAGCCGCTTCCCGCCGTCCCCGTAGACGGCGATGCTGGTGGTGAGGTTGATCGTGTTCGTCCACTGGGGATTGGGATTGAAGTCCCGGATGTCGACGTTCCCGACGAGATCCTTCTTGTAGTACGCTCCCCGATGCCCGAAGAACTCCAGCGTGACGTAGCTGTTCGGCCCCGGCTGGCCCCAGTAGGTGTTGATCAGGGTATGCACCTCCCCGACCTTTTCAAGGTTCACCGGGATGTCGATGAAGCGCGGGTTCTCCCCCTCGGCAAAATGGCTGTGCCAGGTGTTCCACTCTCCGGCGAGGAGGTTGAAGGGAATTCCCCCCAGCGTCACCGGCCCTACAGGGAGTCCCGGATACTCCGGCGAGCGGATGTTGTAATTGGCGAGCGGGGCGATGTCGATGGGCTTGTACTCTGCCGCCGTGGTGGTGCTGGATTCGAAGATCATCGCTTCCAGGGCGACGGCGTTATGAGGAAATTCCGCTGCCTCCCCGAAGCCTGCAATGAATTCGATGACATCCCCCTCCTCGACCACGACATGGAACGGAGGCGGTTCGGCGATAGAGCCGAACGTTGAATTGGCGAATAATTCGGTGTTCTCCGTTTTTCTGTGATGGACGATCCAAACCCACGCAGGGCGACTGGGATTCAGTTTCTTGAACGTGGCGTGCACGCTGACATGGCCGGAGATCGGAGAGGTCCATTGAACTGAAGCACGTTTGCTTTCGGTGAGACTGGCTCCATTCGCAGGATGGAGGAGAAGCTGGCCGGGAGCGACGGTAAATTCATTAGCCAGGGTGATCGGCTCCTCCGTGGTGTTCTTGAGGACTGCCGGACCCTCGGACTTATTGAAGGGGCTGCTCACAGTCCAGGCATCCAGGCCTTCCACCTTCAACGGCTTTTGAAACAGTTCGAACCCGTTACTCCTCATGAAGTAGCTCCAGACACTCCCCGGATTCTCCCCCGCCGAGAAGCTCGCCGCCGGGTCCCAGAACTGCTGCGCGGTGGGCTGGATCTCAATGGTGAACGCCCCGGTGTTATCGTCCGATCGGTCGTCGTTGATCTGGAGGCCGATCCTGCCGCTGAACGGGGAGGTGTAGACCGTCGTGAACGGGCCGGCCCCCTGGTTGCCGAAGAAGACCTGCTGCGGGTTCAGCAGCCGGTTCGGGTTGTCCGGGTCGATCCGCCCGATCAACAGGGCGCCCATGAGCGCGGTCTGCCCCGGCGCCGGGAGGTTGTGGTCCGTGGGGAGCGGATTGGGAGACCCCGCCGGGAACCCGCCGGGCCGTTGGTTGTTGAAAATGGAGGTCCAGAAGGTGGTGCCTTCCGTCAGGATCCCGGCGACGTTGGTCTTGAGGTGCGGTCCGGGCGTATGGAGATCCACCACCCCGCTGGCGGTGATCGTCCAGCTCTGCCCCGGCCGGGTCAGGATCCCGGTGTCCTGGATCGTCGCCAGATTACCGGCGACCGAACCCGTGAACGATTGCGCGAGGGCGTCCGAGGGAATTCCGCCTGCCAGAAACCCCAACAGGAGGAGAACGGGCGCGTATCGCGTCAGTGAACGCATGATGCCTGTCATGAAAAACCTTCCCTAAGCAAAAAGAGAAAATACCAAAACGATAGCCGCCGGACCCGGAAGCGCCGCAGCCGGCATCCGGAAATGCAAGCAAGTGAGCGTTTGAGCAAGATTCAACCGAGCGAATTGCTTTTCCTGCCTGTTCTATCAAGCATTCGGACCGATTGTAAGCGTCTGCTTATAAATCGGGGGTTCCTCCGAAAATCCGGTTCCAGGATGATCATCCCTATTCCCCTTTCCGCTAAAAAAATGGGTTCTTCGCTGAATCAGGTGGGTAAGGGGAAGCGGAGCTTCCCGGCAATGAGGT
>JAHWJO010000593.1 GCA_019348365.1 Armatimonadota bacterium
TAATGATTGATATTGGGATAAGGTAGACTACACTACAGAGCCGGAGAGGATGCAAACGGAATTCTCCAACTCCCCAATTTCCTGACTCCCTAATTTCCCAATTTCCCAACTCCCCAATTTCCTAACGCGCGGCGTTGACGATGGCGGCGAAATCGTTTGCTTTGAGCGACGCGCCGCCGACGAGCGCGCCGTCGATATGCTCCTGCCCCAGCAGCTCGGCGGCATTATCCGGCTTCACGCTGCCCCCGTACTGGATTCGGACCGCCTGGGCCGCTTCGGACCCATGCAGCGACTCGACCGTGCTGCGGATGTGGCCGCAGACCCGGTTGGCCTCGCCCGATTCGCACACCTCGCCGGTCCCGATGGCCCAGACCGGCTCGTAGGCAATGACAATTTGCCGGACCTGATCCGCGCTGAACCCCTGGAGCGCCTGCTGCACCTGACGGGCGATGATCGCATCCGTCGCTTCGGCCTGCCGCTCCGCGAGGGTCTCCCCGCAGCAGAGGATCGGTGTGAGGCCGTGCTCGAACGCCGCGTGCGCCTTGCGATTCACGCTGGCATCGGTGTCGCCGAACACCTGCGAGAGGTCCTCGGTCATGCCTTCCTCTTCCACTCCGAACCGACCGCGTGATTCCGAGTGGCCCAGGATGACGTAGTCGCACCCCACGTCCTTCAGCATGGGTCCGGAGATCTGGCCGGTGTAGGCCCCGCTCTTCTGCCAGAAGAGGTTCTGCGCGCCCAGCCTGATGTTCGTGCCCTGGAGGGCTTCCCCCACCGGGTGAAGCGCGGTGTACGGCGGGCAGACCACCACCTCGGCGCGGCTGCCTTCCGCCAGGGGCTTCAGCTCCTCGACGAGCGAGAGCCCCTGCGAGACGGTGTTGTTCATCTTCCAGTTTCCGGCGATAATCGGTGTCCTCAAAGGTCCTCTCCTGATCCTCACTCCGTCGGCGCGCGCTTCCGTCTGGTCCGTTCAAATCCGTGAGATTTTAGCACAGGTCGAAACGCCCTCACAAAATCGATAACCTTTGGCGCAAAGGAGTTCGGGAGGATCCAGGGAAATAAACAAAGATACGGTTTTAAGTAGAATTGCCATTTCAGGGACGAACGAAAGGTTTTACGATGGAGGATCTGCGCGCGCGGTTGGAGGCCATGGAAGCGGAAGTTGCTGCTCTGAAGACCCGGAGTGAAACGGCGGGCCGAAAACTCGGCTGGTGGCGGGGTATCGCCGGCGGGATGGGGGCAGTCACGCTCCTGGCCCTCTCTGCCGGGGGAGGGCAGGCGGGCAGTCCCGCTCCTCCCAATACGGTCAGGCTCCCTTTTCGTGTCGTGAACGCTCAGGGGAAAACCGTCTTCGACGTGGATGCCGACAAGGACGGCCCCCGGATGCGACTCCTCGATGCGAGCGGCACGCCCCGCGCGGTGATCTACGGGGATTCCAAGGGAGGACACCTGGCGGTGTTCAACCGGAAAGGCGGCGTCACCGCCGGACTGACCAACACGGACACCGGCGGGGCGATGAGCCTGGCGAACAATACAGAGAATCCGGCGGTGGTCGTCTTCTCGGATACCGAAGGCGGCGCGATCATGGTTTACAATCAGGCCGAGGAGGGAGTGGGCGGGCTGGTCGCGTCGAAAGACGGCGGAAACCTCGCCCTCTTCACGAAGACCGGAAAGGATGCGGTGGAGATGTCCGGTTCGCCCGAGGGGGGCAAGCTGTCGATCTACGGCGCGAACGGGAAGCCGGTCTTCTCCAAGCCCGATTGAGATCTGAAGATCTCTGATGACCCATGGAAGGGAAAGAGCGATAGAGATGGATTCTAAAACAGCGGGTTCCCCAGCCGAATCGACGGAATCTCCGGTCGCCCTCGTCGTGGCGGATTTCATGTTCGGCGCGCGGGTGCAGGCGGCGCTCCATCAGATGGGCTGGGGTTCTAAGATAGTCGGGACGCCGGATGCCGCTCTCGCTTCCCTGAGAGAGTCTCGCCCCCGGTTGGCCCTGGTGGAGCTGGGAGCGGGGAATCCCTCTCGCATCCAGCTCCTTCGCGACGTGCGCGCGTTGCCGGAAGGACGTGATCTCCCGCTCCTCGCGTTCGGCAGCCACAAGGCGAAGCCCGCTCTGGAAGCCGCGCGGGAGACGGGCGCGACGATGGTGGTGAGCAACGGGACACTGGTGTCCCGCTTCCGCGAGCTGGTTCAGAAGGCCCTGGAAGCCGACCTCCCCGAAGAAGAGCGGTTCATCACCGAAGATGACTGATGTAAAAGCGAGTCATCGGGGGAGCAAACCGCATTCTTCTGCTGCAATAATCACACATCATGACGTACACGCGGGATTAAGAACACAGGGGAAAGGGAAGAACGATACGGTAACTCCCACCTGCACCGGATGGGCCGGCGAACATGCTCTTCGTTTTCGACCTTTTCATACGGGTGTGCGGCCCCTGAGACTCCAACGTAGGATTCGGCGGCGGCAGAACTTCTCCTCAAGCAGAAACGCTTTTTTTCCGATCACTTAGGAGTGATGAAAATCCTCTTTGTCTGCCAGGGTAACACCTGTCGAAGCCCCATCGCGGAAGGGCTCGTACGAACCTACGGCGGCGACCTGCTTCAGGCCGCCAGCGCCGGCTTGCGCCCCGGAACGCACCTGACCGATCAGACCCGGCAAGTGCTGGAAGAAGCCGGGATCCATCTCAACGATCATCAGCCGAAACCGCTGGAGGCGGTGGCCGGCCCCGTGGATTACGTCATCAGCCTCTGCGATGTCATCGCGCCCGGCCAAGACCTCTATCCCAACGCGATCCGGATGTGGTGGCGGATC
>JAHWJO010000594.1 GCA_019348365.1 Armatimonadota bacterium
GTCCCCGCAGGGGGACTTTGCGCCCTTGTTGCCCGCGACTTGAGTCGCCGGGCACAGACTGCTTTACGGCAGAGGCCTCCCCTCGATATGAACTCCCTCTCCCCCGTGCTAGTATAGAGTGTGACTGTACTTACGGATCCATTCTCTCAAGAGGGCCAAATCCGCTCTCCGAAAGGCTGCCGACCATGTGGGATCTGATTACCCTGCCGTTCCGATTGGTTTCGGGCCTCCTGGGTATTCTTATCTGGATCATCATCTTCGCCCTCTGGGTCTACTGTGTCTACGACTGCGCCACGCGCCGCTTCCGGGACCCCAATCACAAGTGGATCTGGCTGGCGGTGCTCCTGGTCTCCTTCCCCCTTGGACTGTCCTGGCTGTCGGCCATCCTTTATCTTATCTTCGGGCGGCAGCAGGCGTACGGCCGCTGATCCGTCTCAATCCGCCCAGTTCTCGCGCTTGCCCGCGCGGCCATGCTTCCCCAGCTCGTCCAGCGCGGCCCGGAACCCCCGCGCCAGATCCTCGGCGGGGCCGACCCCGTAATAGTGCAGGAAGAAGAGGCGGGGTTCTTCGTTCAGCATGTGGTTGTGCAGCGCCACTACCTCCAGTCCACTCTTCCTCAGCGCGGCGATCACCGGCTGCACCTCCGGCTCCAGCATAACGATGTCCCCGGCGATATGAGCCCGGTTCCGCGCGCCGTAGAATGCGGCCCAGCTGTTGACCCCCATCGCCGCCGGGAGCGTCGCTCCCATCGCCCGGACGGTGAGGTCTTTCCGTCCCACGGTGATCTTGTACACGGGGCCGTTGACCGTCCCCTCGTGCCCCGCAATCCGGGCGAGGTTCGCCGGATTCAATTGATTCGCTGGCGTGGCGGCTGGCGTGGATCGGGGGGCAGGCTGGCGGGCGGGATGAAGCCTCGAAGGCTGGATCGCAGCGGCGTATCGCCGCGCCAGGTCCCCCGGCTCGCCCCTCCCGTGCAGGTGCATGTAGAAGACGCGCGGCTCTTCGTAAAAGAAATGGTTATGGATCGCCGTCGCGCCAAATCTATTCGCGAGCGCGGCGGAGAGCACCGGATTCACCTCTTCCTGAAGCAGAACAGTATCAGACATAAGGACGGCCTGCCCGTCCGCCGCTTTCTTGAAGGCCGCCCAGCCCCCGAACCCGAACGGCGTCGGGACCGGCTCCCCCTTGATCCTCACGTCGAGGTCGTTTCGCGGCAGGGGGACCGTGTAGACCCCCTGATCCGCCACCCAACTGCCCTCTTTCCCGATCCCCTTCGCAATCGCGGCCCGCTCCGCCGGGGTAAGCGGCGGTCCTTCGCTCATCGGGACAGTCGCCGTTTCGCCGGGAGCTGCGGCGGCCAGCGCGGCCGTCCCCATCCCCACCGCCGCGCCCCGAAGGAGGTCGCGCCGCGTCACATTCGATCCGGACATTTCTTCGCTCGCTTTCATCGCCTGGACATCATGGATTTCGAGTACCTGTTGATTGTACTCCCTACAAGGGTTGCGGAGGCAAAAAGAGAGGCTGGTGTGCTCCTCGTCGCCACGCGCCGGAGCCGATGCATCTCCGTTGCCTCGCTTTACATGCCGGGGAACGGGGAGGTATACAGGCGGCCGATGCTCTCTTCCGCCCGACGGGCGATGGGTCCGGCGGGATCGACTTCGATGGCTTTTTGCCAGTACTCCCGCGCCGCCGGGCGATCATTAACGTTGAACGCGGCCACTCCCCGGTTATAGTACGCGATTGACATCTGCCGCCGCGCCTCACTGCCCACTTCCCCGAAGCCATCCAGGTCCACCGCGCGCTGCCAGGTCTCGATGGCGGACTGAAAATGGCCTTTCCTCTCCAACACATCCCCCAGGTACAGATAAGATCGGGCGTAGGACGGGTCGGCTTTTATCGCCTGTTGAAAGAACGACTCCGCCTTATTCAGGTCCCGCCCCATCTCGGCGTTCCCCAAGTGCAGGTAACTCTGGACCATGCCGTCCATCGACAACGTTTCCAGCTCGGTGCCTCGCGCCCGCCGTGTCACGATCTCGAAATCGCGGGCGGCCTCCCGGTAGCGGCCCTGCTTGTAGGCGTCCAGGGCCTGGTTGTAAAGGTTGATGCCCGCCTTCACGCGGAAAGACTTGGCGTAATCCTCGTACGCATTCCTCACGCCGAGCATCCCGACGACGATGAGCGTGCCGAGCAGCACCCCCCCCGCCAGTGCGAGGAGAAATTGCCGCGCCCCTTCGGAGAGCGTGAACCGCCGGCGCGGCATCCACGCGCCGGGCGGATACGTCGGCGTGTTGCCGGGCAGGCCGGTCGGGAAGCCCGGCGGCAGGTTCGGATCGGGATAGACGGTGGCAGGCCCCCCTCCCACCGTCGCCGGACTGCCGGATGGAGCCATGACGGGAGCGCCTCCCATGGACGGGAGGGAGCGAAGCGCATCGATCATTTGCCGGGAGGACTGGAACCGGTCGGCGGATTCCTTCGCCATCCCCTTCCGCACGAACTCCCCCAGGTCCGGCGGGATGCCGGGAGGCGGGGAGGGTTCCACGTTGAGGATCTGATAGGTCAGCGCGACGACGTTCTCCCCCACGAACGGCTTGCGGCCGGTGAGCATCTCGTACGCCATGACACCGAGGGAGTAAAGGTCCGTGCGTTCGTCCACCGGCTTCCCGGCGATCTGCTCGGGAGACATGTAGCTCGGCGTGCCGAAGACCTGCCCCGCCCCGGTGAGGGAGGGCTCGCCCATGATCCGCGCGATGCCGAAGTCGGTGAGCTTCACGGTACCGTCCGGCAGGAGGTAAAGGTTGTCCGGCTTC
>JAHWJO010000136.1 GCA_019348365.1 Armatimonadota bacterium
GGCTCTCTTCTTCTCTTCCTGCTTTTCCCACACTGAATAGCGAAGAACCAAAAAATGAAGGAAGTGCATGGGGGTTCTCGTCCTTTTCAGCTGTTCGCTGACGACCGGACCCTGTCTTGAGATGATAGAATGCCCTGCCTGTCAGCTCTGGTGACAGCTCGATAGTGCTGCCTCTCCGGGCATCCAAGCGAACGGGGTAATGCATCTGCCTATTCTGCGGAGCCGCGCCTGGCGATCTGCTCTCCTGCCGGGCGGGAGAAGTCTGTTCATCACGACCTCCCTGAGTGACAGGCTGCTCATACCCCTGACGCTTTCCTATGCCCGGTTCGATCCTATGCCCGGTTCAGTAAGTGCATCAATGGGCTAACCTGAATTCCCCGTGACTCCGGGACGGCATGGGCTAACAGACGGATCAATCACTCGAACATGGATTACCGCTCTATTATATCGACGGACTCTCTCGAAACTCTCTCGAACTCACGCCTGAGCGGGTTCACTTTTCAAAAAACATCCGGTAATTTCGCATTTCCGAGCTAACCGGAGATAACAGGAGTTAACAAATAGCCCAGGGAAAGCGGATCCCCTGGGCCTGTATGACGGTTACTGTCGTGTTCGATTATCGGAGGATCGGCTCCAGGTACTCCCTGGCGCGGATCAACCTTTCCTTCTTCTCGTCCGGCGTAGCCCAGAACCGCTGGTCCTCCAACTCGATGGAGAGCGGGCCGTCGTAGCCGTGGTCCTCCAGCCGCGTCACCATCAGGCTCCTGTCACGTCCCCCGTGCCGGGAAACTGCTATCACCGCTCCCCAAAGTCTCCATGCCGATGTTAAACAGCGTTGCGGGACAGCCGATTTTCCGGTATAAGGAGGTGTAGGAGAAGAAATTTCCTCGGGAGGTGATCCGATGACCGTCAAAGAGCAATTAATCGAGCGCATCAAGGCCATGCCGGAAGACGAAGCCGAGCGCTGGCTGGAGCGGATGACTCCCCAGGACGAATCATCTCCCTCAGAAGGAACCTCCAGTTTGGAGGCATTCTTCGATATGATGGATGAGATCGCGGCAAACGCGCCGCAGGAGGAGCTGGATCGTCTTCCAACAGACCTCTCCTACAACGCCGACCATTATCTCTACGGAACGCCGAAGCGCCCATGAACGAGGTCTTCCTCGACGCGAACGGCCTGATCGGCTGGACGAACCCGCGAGACCAGTGGCACCGGGCAGCGGTGGAAGCGCGTCGGCTACTCTCATCGGGAACCCGCATCGTGACGACGTATGAAGTCCTCACGGAGTACCTCTCCCACTATGCCGCCTTCGGCCCGTACCTGCGGGAGCAGTCGTCGCGGATGGTCCGGTCCGTTTTTGTGAATCCACAGTTCCGTATCATAGAAGATCCCGCACGGGTAGCGTTCTTCCTCGGATTGGACCTGTATGAACGCCGGCGGGATAAGCAGTACAGCCTCGTGGACTGCATCTCAATGGCCGTGATGCGGCGGGAAGGCATCACGCACGTTCTCACGAACGATCATCACTTCGAGCAGGAAGGCTTCACCCTTCTGATCCGGAGATGAGAAAAAGCCCAGGAAACGCTCTCCTGGGCAGATTTCAATAGGTGAGGCAAGCTTGCATATACGCGCCGGACTCTACCGGAGGATCGTCTCCAGGTACTCCTTGGCGCGGATCAGCCCCTCCTTCTTCTCGTCCGGCGTGGCCCAGAACCGCTGGTCCTCCAGCTCGATGGAGAGCGGGCCGTCGTAGCCGTGGTCCTCCAGCCGGGTCACCATCAGGTTCCAGTCCACGTCCCCCGTGCCCGGAATGGTGTACCGCCACCACCGCTCCCCGAAGCCGTACCCCTTGTTCCCCACGCTGTCGCCGTAGATCCCGGTCTCGTACAGCCGCTCGTAGTTGATGTGGGTGTCCTTCGCGTGGACGTGGTACACCCGGTCCCCGAACTCGTTCAGCGCCCGCTCGTAATCGATGTGCATCCGGACGAGGTGCGACGGGTCGAAGCAGAGGCCCAGAGCGCGGCTGGGGGCCTCCCGGAAGATCATCCGCCACCCTTCCGGGGTGCAGCCCAGAATCCCGTAGTGCGGGGGGCCGCCCGGCCACGGCTCTATGGCGATCTTCACGTCCAGCCCCTCGGCGTACTCCGCGATCTCCGGCAGCGCCTTCAGCAGGTGCCCCATGTTCTCGCTCCGGGGGCGGCTGGTGTCGTCCGGCCCGAACACCGTGAAGAACACTTTCGCGCCGTTGTCCGCCGAGCTTTTCAGGCTGTCCTTCACCTTCTGGATGCCGGCCTTCCGCTTCTCCTCATCGGCAGTGATCCAGCCCCCGCCGCCCAGGTCCACCGTGCCGATCTCCAGTCCGGCTTTCTCTACGGTCTGCTTCACTTCCGCGGTAAGGGCCGGGGTGTCCACCGCGCCGAATTCGTTCTCCGCCAGCCACCGGACCAGCCCCTCGAATCCCATGTCCCCGATACCGAGGTGTCGTACTCCGACTTTCATCATTCTCTCCTTTACAGGAAGGTCGTTGTCAAGGAACGCAATCGTCCTCTGAACTATTCTGACTCCGACCGGAACTCCCTTGAACCGGAGTTAAAAAGGAGGTTCGCAAAGGCATCTCCCTGTGTAGAAGAGTCAGCGCAGGAACGGCCGGATTCCTCTAAGCCCGTCTCCCTACTTCTTCCCCACCACCATCGAATCCGGCCCGGCGAGCGGCTCCACGTACATGTCCCGGAACCCGGCCTCCCTCATCCACCCCTGGCAGTCCGCCCCGGTGTAGTCGAACCCGCCGGGCGTCTCGATCAGCATGTTGAGGCTCATCAGCAGGCCGAACGCGTTGTGCCGCCTCTCGTCATCGATGAGCGCCTCGTACACGATCAAGGCTCCCCCCTCCGGGAGCGCCTCGTACGCTTTGCGGATCAGCTGCCGCTTCTCGTCGAGGTTCCAGTCGTGGAGGATGTGGCCCATCACCAGCACGTCCGCCCGGGGGAGCGAGTCTTTGAAGAAGTCGCCCGGATGGAAGCGGAGCCGGTCCCCCAGCCCGTGCGAGGCGACGTACTCCTCGAAGACCGGCCCCACGGCGGGCAGGTCGAACCCCCCGCCCTCCAGGTGGGGATGGGCAAGTGCGACCTGAACCGGCATACACCCCTGGGCGCACCCGACGTCGATGAATGTCCGGTAGTCCCCCCACGGGAACTGCTCCGCCAGGGCGTTGGCCGCCCCCATGCTGATCCCCGTCATCGCAGAGAGGAATCCCCGCAGCCGCTCCGGGTCGCTGTAGAGGACCGCAAACGGCTCCTCTCCCGTGTTGACCTCATTCTGGGGCTGGCCCGTCTTCAGGGCCTCCGTGAGGCAGCTCCAGAACGGGTATAGCCGGGCGTTCGCCATCTCCAGCAGGCCCCCGATGTAAGAGGGCTTTCCCCGGTCGAGGAACAGGTCCGTCTGGGGGGTGTTCGAGTAGCGGTCCCCCTCGCGCTCCAGCATACCCAGCGCCACGAGGGCGTCGAGGAAATCGCGGGCGCTCCGGGGGTGAAGGCCGAGGGCTTCCTCAAGGCCCGGCGCCGTCCGGGGGGCTTTCGCCAGCTCCGTGAACAGGCCGAGTTCGACGGCGCTGAGCAGCGTTTTGGAGCCCCAGAAGCCCAGGCCGAGCTGCATGATGCGGTCAGGGGTCAGTTCCTGTTCCATAATCGCCTCCCCTCATCACCCGGCAAGCATCAGCCGAACAGCTGTCTCCCGAAGATCTTCCCTTCGTAGGCGAACGGCTCCTTGCGGAGGGCACGGATGTATTTCGCATGGACCTCTCCGGGCAGGCTCCCCCCGTGCATCGGGTGAATCCATTCCAGGTTCTCCTTCTCCAGCTGGTCCACCACCTGAAGCACCGGCTCCTTCGCGCCGAAGATCCCCGCCTCCCGATACAGGGCGCACATCTCCCGGCTGAGATCCTCCCGCACCACCGGCGGCTGATCCCCCGGCTGGATGAACAGGTCCGCCGGGAAGAGGCTTTTCGTCGTTTCCTCCACCACCATCATCGAGTCCCAGTGGTGGACGTGCGGGGTCTCTATAAACCGCAGCGTGTGTGCGCCCAGCTCCAGGGTCTCGCCCTCCCGCACCCCCCTCACGGGGCCGGAGTAGTCCCAGCCGGAGAGGTTCAGCGCCGCCCCCGCCTCGCTGCAAACCAGCGTGGACTGGGGCGCGTCCTCGATAAACCGGCCCATCCCGCCGCACTCGTCGGACTCGAAGTGGGGGACGACGACATACGCCAGCCGCGCCGGATCGAGCACCTCCGCCACGGCGTTCCGCACCTCTTCATAGATGGGGAACGTCCCGGTGTGGATGAGGGCGGGATGTTCGTCCTCAATGAGAAACTGGTTGAGCGTGATGGGGAACCCCCACGCCTGAACGCTGATCCGATAGATCCCTTCCGCGACGCAATCAACCTGTGCCATCGCCTGACCCCTTTCCGCCCGGTCTCATCTCCACAAGACGGCGCTACCGGGCACACGGAGGATCGGCGCGTTCCCCTTCCGGACAGATGGACGGAAGTCACCCCTCCCGAGTCGCACCGGTTCGCTCCTACGTTTTGACGGAACCTCTGACCTCTTTCACTTCTTCTTTTTCTTCTCCTCCTCGGCCTCATCGCCGGGGATCTTGCCCGCCTTGATCTCCCCGCCCATCTGCCTCAGCCGCTTCACCCGGTTCTCCGTGTTCGGGTGCGAGCCGAACCACGACGCCAGCAGCGATTTATCCGAGCCGTACCGGTCCAGAAGCACCTGCATCATCTCCGGCGCGCTCTCCACCGGGTACCCCGCTTTCGCCATGCCGATCAAGCCGTGCTTGTCCGATTCGTACTCGTGCTTGCGGCTGTAGTGCCCGCCGAGCAGCCCGCTGCCGATGTCCGCCCCGTACCGCACCGCCGACGACCCGCCGCCCAGCACCTTCGCCAGCAGCACGCCCCCCAGCACTCCCAGGATGCTCTGCTTCATCTGCTGCTTCGAATGCTTTTCGGTGACGTGGGCGATCTCGTGGCCGACGACGAACGCCACCGACGCTTCCGGGTCGCTCGTCTTCTGCGCCGCCGTCATCAGGCCCGCCAGCACGTAGATCCGCCCGTCCGGCAGCGCCATCGCGTTGATCTCGCGGTCCACCTTCGGGTCCTTGCCCCCCAGGATCTTCGCCGACTTCGGGCGGTATCCCAGCGCCTCCGACATCTTATCCACGATCCGGTCGAGGTCGTCGTTCATCTTCCGGCGCTCCTCGGTGTCCCGCCCGACCACGCCGTAATGGCGCTCCAGCGCCTCCCCGATGTCCTGCTGCGCGCGGGCGGGGAGGACGGGCGCCAGCAGCCCGATCAGAATCGCCGCCGCGATCCCTGCCTTCCAGCCTTTAAGTAGCACCGGCATAGAAGGTCGATGATGTAAGGGTTTGAATGGCATCACATCCGTCCTTTTGTGTTCGCATTCCCCGGCGTTTCGGGAGCGCCTCCCCGTCGCTGATCCGGAGGTCATTTGCCCTCATTTCGTCGCTCTCCAACACTCCACCTGTAAAGATCACCTCCGGGAGACCGGGGTTCCTCTGCGCAGAGGCTCCGGTCTCCTTAGCCTATTTTTTTCTCCTTCTCTCCGGCCCCCGATTATCTTCCAAAACCGGCGCGGAAGTTGTATGATGGAACCGCCCTCGAACAAGGTGGAATCTGCCCTCTACCCTGCGTGGGAACGTCTCTGCCGCAGGGAGAGTCCCCTCGTCCCCTCTCTATCCAGAAGGGTACGATCCGGCCTCTCTCCCATCCCCCTCTCGATTTCCCCCTCCTGTTCCAAAGAACACCTTTAGAGATACTTTAATCCATTTTGTGTAGGTCAGGACGAATCACCCCATGAAACCGATGCTCTCTCGTACCCTCTTATGCCGCGCGTCCCTCCGATTAGTCTTCTTCCTCTCGCTTGTGAGCGCTCTGGCCTTCGGCGGCGCGGCTCAGGCGGTGACCGTCAAGCGGGGTGATGTGACCCGGGACAACCGGATCACCGTCGCCGACGCCATCGACATCCTCCAGCACATCGTCAGCGTCAAGCCCCTCAATGTGGACGGATTGAAGATCGCCGATGTCGGCCTGCCCGCCGGTGTCGAAGTCGGTGATGCCGTCAAGATCCTCCGCTTCATCGTCGGGCTTGAGGGAGATCTGGGCTCGCTGGAGCTCCCCGACACGCTGATCGCCGCCGTCCAGAACAACGAGACCGTCATCTCCTGGCCGAAATCGGGGAAAGGTTTCGTCCGCCTCACATTTACCCAGAACAGCAAGACCGTTACCCTCAGCGGCGCCGTCGAAACCGCCGGTGAGCAGGAGCGGTTCCGGATCGGCAAGCAGTACACCAGCCGCTTCCCGCTCGGTGAAGGGATCTTCGGCAACGCCTACACCGCGTTCCGGGAGTTCGTCGAGAAGACACCCGTCTCGGTCGAGGTTACTGTGGGTGATGCCGCCGAAGGGCCGTTCTCCACCTCCGTCGGCAGCATGAGCATCACCCCCGTCCTCCACGAGTACGACAAGACTATGGGCGATGAAGGGACCCCTCCGGTCGTCACCCTCCCCTCTCCCATCCCGGAACAGGCCCAGGTCGGCCAGACGATCACCGTCGCCGGTCAGACGACCGGCCAGATCCGCGTGACGGCCTACTCGGTCCCACCCGGCGCCGCCGGCTTCCCCGTTCCCACCCGGCTGCAAAGCGCCCAGCCGACCTTCCTCGGCGCGCTGGGTGAAGGACTCCAGGCGAACAGCGATTTCAGGATGGAGTTCAAGGTCGACCGGGAAGGCGCCTGGAACGTCGAGGTCAACCGGTACGACGGCATCGCCACGATCAACCAGCCGATCTACGTCGGGACGGGACTGCCGCTCCTCCCCGGCCCCCTCGACTCCCTGCTCCTGCCTTCCTCCGTGGTGGGCGCGCCGGTCACTCAGGAGCACTACGACCGGTTCCTCGCCGCCCTGAACGCGGATCGCCAGCGGTTCGGCTTCCCGCCGGTCCAGCTCGATCCGCAGCTCCAGAAAGCCGCCCAGGATTACGCCAACGACATGGTCGCCCGCAACTTCTTCGGCCACACCGGCGTCAACGGCGACAGCCAGCTGGGGGACCGCGCCGATGCCGCCGGAGTCCCCGTCACCACGCGCGTCGGCGAGAACCTGGCGGAGCATACCACCTCCGAAGCCCTGGAAGCCGGTCTCATGGCGAGCGCCGGGCACCGCGCCACCATCCTCAGCAGCCAGTGGAAGCATGTCGGCATCGGGATCGCCCGGCGGCCCAACGGCATGCTGGCCGGGGTGCAGGTCTTCGGCTCGCCCATCGGGGCTTACACCTACAACGCCGATTACTTCGATGGGATCCTCCTCGACGCTCCCCTGCCCTCGAACTTCGTCGCGGGGCAGCCGTACACGATCAACGGGAAGGCGACGAAACCCGCCA
The DNA here is from genome assembly GCA_019348365.1 of Armatimonadota bacterium. Taxonomy (GTDB): domain Bacteria; phylum Armatimonadota; class DTGP01; order DTGP01; family JAHWJO01; genus JAHWJO01. The sequence continues at coordinate 7,447 of JAHWJO010000136.1, forward strand.
CGACCGTCGTCGTCTTCGGGTACAGCCGCGCCGATCCGAACAAGCCGCCGGTCGTCTTCGGGCCGGTGACGGTCGGGGCTGACGGGCGCTTCAGCGTCCCCGTCACGTTCACCCCGGCGCAGATCGACACCTACGACTTCGGCATCCAGCGCGACGAGAATCAGGTGAACACGGCCATCGTCGCCGTCACCCAGAACCCGATCACCTTATAATCCTTTATGATCCACGAAGGACACGAAGGACACGAAGGACACAAAGAAAACCCCTTGAAGATAGAGGATAGAGAATAGCAACCGGTTCGGTGGCGATCCTCAACCTACTATCTTCTATCTTCAAAGGGGTTCTTCGTGTCCTTCGTGGTTCTCTCCGGGGAGATCTCCGGGGTTCGGAAAGGTTGAAGCTTGAGCGAATCGATCTCATCCCGTCACTGGACCCACCGGGGGCTGGTCTGCGCGCCGCGAGGGGTGATCGCGACCGCCCATCCGCTGGCCTCCGCCGCCGGGCTCCGCGTCCTCCGCGACGGCGGCAACGCCCTCGACGCCTGCATTGCGGCGGCGGCGGTCCTGAACGTCGTGGAGCCGTACAACAGTCATCTCGGCGGGGACGTTTTCATCCAGTTCTACTCCGCGAAAGACCGGAAGGTGACGGCCCTCAACGGCAGCGGCAACGCCCCCCTCGCCGCCGACCCCGCTGCCTTCGCTGGCTCCGTCCCCACCCGCGACTCCCGCGCCGTCACGACTCCGGGCCAGGTACACGGCTGGGTCACGGCCCTGGAGCGGTTCGGCACATGGCCGCTGCACCGCCTTCTGGAGGACGCGATCCATTACGCGTCGGAAGGCTTCCCCGTCAACCCCCGCCTCTCCGACCGCATCAAGGCCCACGAGAACGAGTTCCGCGACCGCCCCGCATGGGGGGAGGTCTTCCTCCCCGGCGGCTCGCCGCCCGCCATCGGGCAAACCCTGAAGCAGCCCGCGCTCGCCCGCACCCTCCGCCTGCTCGCCGACGGCGGCATCTCCGCCTTCTACGAGGGCGAGATCGCACGGAAGATCGCCGATTACTGCCGCGAGCACAGCGGCTGGATCCGCGAAGAGGACCTGAAGGAGCACCGCAGCGAGCTCCTCGACCCGATCCGCACCACCTATCGCGACCTCACCGTCACGGAACAGCCGCCGGTGTCGCAGGGGCTCATCCTCCTCGAAATGCTGAACCTCGTGGAGCGGTTCGACCTGCCGGGAATGGGGCCGCGCTCCGCCCAGGCCGTCCACCTCATGGTGGAAGCGAAGAAGCTCGCCTTTGCGGACCGCCTCGCCGCCATGGGCGATCCCCGCCACGTCGATGCCCCCACCGAACGTCTCATCAGTAAAGAATATGCCGCCCTGCGGGTCCAGGACCTCGATCCCGACCGCGCCGCCTCGAACCCGCCCCCCGGCGACTGGCACTCCCCCCAGGACACCACCTACCTCTGCGCGGCGGACTCGGAGGGGAACGCCGTCTCGTTCATCCAGAGCCTTTTCCACAGCTTCGGGAGCGGCCACATGGTGCCGGAGCTGGGGATCATGCTGAACAACCGCCTCACCGGGTTCTCCCTCCAGCCGGGCCACCCCAACGCGCTTGCGCCCCGCAAGCGCCCCATCCATACCCTCAACACCTACATGATCCTCGACGGGGATCGCCTGTGGGGAGTGGGCGGCACGCCGGGCGGAGACGTGCAGGTGCAGACGAACCTCCAGATGATCACGCAGCTCGTGGACGAGGGCCTGAACCCGCAGGAAGCCATCGAGATGCCCAAATGGTCCAGCGAGCCGTCCGGCACGCTAAACGTGGAGAGCCGCTTCCCTGATGACGTGTTGCGGGAGCTCGAAGCGAAGGGGCACCGCCTGAACGTGGGGGGGGCGTGGTCCGGTGCCTGCGCGGTGCAGTTCATCCGCGTCCACCCCGAAACGGGGGCGTACCTCGCCGGCTCCGACCCCCGCGCCGACGGGCAGGCCGCCGGATTTTAAGGGCGTTGAGCGTTGAGCGTTGAGCGTTGAAAACGACGGACCGGCCTGTTATGTCACGGGAAGACTCGAAATACTGACCGAAACTTTGGCCCAAGTACTTAACGCTCACACACCCACACACCCACACACCCACACACCCACACACCCACACACCCACACAC
>JAHWJO010000595.1 GCA_019348365.1 Armatimonadota bacterium
AGGGCAGCGAACTCGTCGATGTGGAGGAGACGGGCGACCAGCCCGCCCACGCCCGCGGCCTGGGCGGGATAGAGCTGCGGCAGCACCTGGACCAGTATCCGCTCGATCCCCGGCAAGTAGGCTCGCCGTCGCGCTTCCTCCTGATTGAGCCGCGCCCGCTCCTCCGGTGAGGGGGGAACCCGCTTCTCCAGCAGGGCCATCAGCGGCGGGGAAACGAGCTCCGTCAGAATTGCGACGACCGCGTAGAGGGTATACGTTTGATCGTAGAGGAAGCCCAGCTCCGCGCCGAGGATCGCCACGATCACGTCGGTGCCGCCCTTCAGGTTCACGCCGAGGCCCACCAGCAGGGACTCCCACCCCGGAAGCCCGCCCAGCTTCGCGCCCAGGGCGACGAACCCGACTTTCACGACCGTTGCAACGGTGAAGAGCACGAGGACGATCCCGACCGAGGACCACGAGCCGAGCTTGAAGATATCCACCCGCATCCCCGCCAGCACGAAGAACGCCGGGGCGAACAGGCTGACCGTCAGCGCTTCGATGTCCCCCTTCAATTGCGTACTGGCGCGGGGAGCGGGCCGGAGCAGCACGCCGAAAACGAACGCGCCGAGCAGCGCGTGGAGCCCCAGCGCCGACGTGATGCCCGCCGAAAGGAACGCCAGCACGAGTACGAGGGAGAGCTGCCCCTTCACGATCTGGGTCATGTCGGCGATGCGGCGCATGGCCCAGAAGGTGAATCGCCTCCCCAGAGTCAGCATAAAGGCAAAGAAGAGGACCGCGAAGAGCAAGCTGCGACCCACGCCCAGGACAGGATGGGCGGTGCGTAAGGCCGCTACCACCGAGATCAGCAGCCAGACGAGCACCTCGCTGGCGATGCCGGCGGCCAGGATCACCTGCGCGTAGCTTCGCCGCAGGGCGTCGCGCTCGATGAGGATCTTCGCCGAGATGCTGACGGCGGTGACGGAGAGGACGATTCCCAGGAAGAGGGCGCTGCTCAGGGGCCGATCCAGCACGCTTTGGGCGAACAGGGTCCCCGCGATCAGCGACGGCACGATGGCGAACAGGGCGGCGAAGGTGCCCGGCCGGATCTTCTCCCGCAGGATGCCGAGGTCCGCTTCCATGCCGGCGATGAGCAGCAGGAGGATCGCGCCGACCCAGGAGAGCATCGAGAGCGCGACGGCCACGCCTTCATCGTGGAAGAGCGCCCGGAACACCGAGGGGAACAGGAGGCCCAGTGCCGACGGGCCGAGGAAGAACCCGCCGATCAGCTCCCCCAGCACCTCCGGCTGATTCAGCCGCCGGGCGATCTCCGCCGCGCCCCGGCCCACGATCAGGATGACGGCCACTGCCAGAAGGGCGTGGAGCAGCTGTTCTTCGGATAAACCCGGCACGTCGCGTTCTTCCCCCGTTCCGTTTTCCCCCCGTAACGGGAAGGGAAATTCCTCTTGCTGGACGCACCTTCTTTCCCGGAGATTCCTTCGCCGTAAACCCTGCGTGCCCGACTTGTCGGAGCCCGCGCCCATGACGTACATTAGCTCTGCATCAGATTCGCCGGGTCTCGTGGAAGGGAGAACGCATGTCGGATCGTCTGGCGCTCGTGGGCGGGCGAGCCCTCACGCCCGAGGGAGAGATCAAGGACGCGACCGTGCTCGTCGAAGGCGGGCGCATCCGCGCCGTCGGGCCGGGTCGGGATGTTCAGCCGGAGCCGGGATCACGCATCCTGGACGCGCGCGGCATGCTGATCCTTCCCGGCTTCATCGACACCCACATCCACGGCAGCCATGGCGACGACGTGATGCTCCACGGCGAGGAGGGGATCCACCGCATCGCCGCCGACCTGCTCCGTTACGGGGTGACGAGCTGGCAGCCCAGCACCCTCTCCGCCCGGCACGACGACCTCATGCGCGCCATCGAGGGGTGCCGCCGCGCCGCCGAACGCCCCCGCCCCGGAGCCCGGATTGTCGGAATTCACATCGAAGGGCCGTATATCAACGTGAGGAAGAAGGGTGCGCAGCCGGAGGAGGGCATCCGCCCGCCGGACCCCGATCAGTGCCGCCAGTACCTGGGGGAAGCGGGAGGACTCGCGCGGATCATGACCCTCGCGCCGGAGCTGGACGGCGCGGAGGAGCTGATGAAGCTCCTCCGGGAAGAAAATGTCGTCATCTCCCTCGGCCACAGCGAGGCGGATTACGATCTCGCCCTCCACGCCATCGAGTGCGGGGCATCCCACGCGACCCACCTCTTCAACGCCATGCCCGCGCTCAACCACCGTGAACCGGGGCTCGCCGCCGCCTGCCTCAACGAGCCGGAGATCACGGCGGAGATCATCGCGGACGGGATTCACCTCCACCCGCAGGTCGTGAATCTGGCATTCCGTGCGAAGGGGCCGGAAAAGATCGCGCTCGTCACCGATGCGATGTCCGCCGTCGGGATGCCGGATGGGACTTACACCCTCGGCGCGCACACCGTCCTTGTGGAAGGGGACCGCTGCACCCTGGCGGACGGGACCATCGCCAGCTCCATGCTCACGATGAACCGGGCCGTGCGGAACGCTATGGCCTTCGCCGGGGCGAGCTGGGGCGACGCCGCCCGCATGACCGCCGAAGTCCCCGCCCGGCTCTCCGGGGTCCTCCACGACCGGGGGACGCTGGAGGCCGGCAAGCGCGCGGACCTTGCCGTGCTGCGGGAGGACGGCGGTGTCGCCTACACGATTCTGGAGGGGGCGGTGGCGTTTGAAGGGACGCCGCCGTGAAGGAGTCCCATGCAGGGAGCGCCGAAATCCTCCTCCGGCTCGCGGAGATCC
>JAHWJO010000596.1 GCA_019348365.1 Armatimonadota bacterium
ACTTTGGCGAGTATAATCCTTTGGTTAGGCTCATAATTGTCGGATACGCTCTAGAGGCCCGGCGACTCAAGTCGCGGGCAACAAAGGCGTAAAGTCCCCCTGCGGGGACTTCACCACTGGTATTCATATCATTGGACTCACGGAATTGTTGAGTACTTGTCATTCTGAGCGTCAGCGAAGAATCTGCGTTTCATGCCTATCATACACGCAGATTCTTCGCTGACGCTCAGAATGACTACCCCCGTTTGTTTTAAGTAAGCCCTGTTCAAATGGATGGGCCTGAAGTCGGCGAAGGCCGACTTAGCGCCCTTGTTGCCCGCGACTTGAGTCGCCGGGTCTGCAAACCTTGAGATCATCCCCCCACCAGAGGCCGGAGCGATGCGCCGACCTGAAGCGCCGGAGCCGCTTCTCCGCTCGTGCCGACGAGGCGGGGCGTGATGAGGAAGACGATCTCGCTGCCGGTCTTCTGCGTCTGCTTCTCGCGGAACAGGTTCCCGATCAGGGGAAGATCTCCGAGCAGGGGTATCTTCCTCCGGGTTTTGTATTCCGACCGCTCTTCCAGCCCACCGAACAGGATCGTGTGGCCGTCCTGAGTCCGGATCATGGTCTTCGCTTCGCGGGTGTCCAGCGTCGGGAGGCCCGTTGCGGGGTCCCGTCCCACGATCGCGCTGACCGACGGCAGGAGCGAGAGGGTCACGTCGCCGCTCGCGCCGATCCAGGGCGTCACTTCCAGCCGCGTCCCGGCCAGCACCTCGATGGCGACGGTCTCCTGCCGGAACCGGCCCACCCGCACCGGGATCAGCTTCTCCCCGCCGACGAACAACGTGGCGGCGCGCCCGTTCAGCACCCGCACCTTCGATTGAGAGCGAATCCGCACGGCCCCGGAGGTCTCCAAAGCGCGGAGCCGCGCCTGCCAGTACGGGGCAGGCGCGTCGATGACCCGCATCGACACCTCTCCCCGGCCCGGATCGGTGCGGACATTCACCTCACCCTGCTGGGTTTCCAGTTGAAGCCCCGCCCGCAGCTCCTCCAGCGAACTCGCCTCCACCGCCAGCAGCTCCACCTCCACCTGGGAGGGGGGGGCGTCCATCACGGCGGCGTCCCGGCGCACCTTATCGATCAGCGCGGCGTTGCCCGTCACGATCAGGGCGTTCTCCTGCACGTTGGGGCGCAGGTACCGCCGGAGGAAATCCGGGTAGAGGTCCAGCGCGTCGTAGATGGAAACGTTTCGGAACGGGACCACGCCGGTTTCCATTCCGGGCACGCGGCTTCCGGAACGGGGGGAGCCGTCGGTGATCCAGTAGCCCGCCCCCAGCGGGTGCGGCCCCACCGAAAGGTTGTAGCTCCGCATCAGCAGGTCCAGCGTCTCTCGAAGCGTCACCGCCGGGAGGTGCATGTGGATGATTCGCTGCGTCTCGTCGTCCACCGTCACCTGGAGTCCGGTCGCTTCGGCGAGGGCGAGCGAAAAGGCGGCGAGAGGCGCGTTCAGCGCCCGCACCGAAAGCACCCCCCCCTCGTTCCGGATCGACAGCTCGCCGGGGTGCCCGGCGGTCAGGTCCTTCGGCTCGCGTCGCACCTCCGGCTGCTGCGGCAGGCGGTCGCTCAGCACCGTCACGATGAGCTTCCGCCGGTCCTGCGACTCCCGGAGGTCGAAGGAGGGCGTCGTCGTATCGAAGCAGCACCAGTCGTCCTCGCGGGTCCGGACGTTCTTGAACATCGCAGGCTGGCTGAGGACGACGGCGGCGTTCAGCCCGACCCCCTCCGGCGCGCCCGGCGGGATCGACAGCTCGACGTGGCTGACGGGATAGCGGCTCACGTCGAAGAACGCCCCGGCCTGGGTGCGCGCGTTGGTGATCGTAAAGCGGATGACCCGCACCTTCTGGGGGTCGGGGGGCCATCGCACCCCCGGCCTGAAGACCACCCATTCGGGCACCGGCTGGTAGCGCAGGTTGAACGTGCCGTCGAAGTTGAACTCGATCCGCACCCCGTTCGAGAGCTGCGTCACCTCCACGCTCGTCAGGTGAATGAACACCTGGCCCTGCGCTTTACCCGCTCGCGAAAACCCGGCCCACATCAGCAGCCCAAGGAGCATTGCTACCCCATAACCGAACCGCGTCATTCGCGCCGCACGGGCCCGAGGGGCTGCGGCGCAAGGGGAGCCACGGGACCCATCGGGGGAGCCGGGGAGACCGACGCTTCCGGCGCACCCGGAATCACCGCCGTACCCGGAGCCACGGGCGCATTAGGCGGAGCCACGGGCGCACCCGGAGCCACGGGCGCGACGGTCGGAGCCGGGATCTGGAACCGCTCCATCATCCGCCGCTCCTCATCGGAATCCGGCAGGTGGCCGGTGGTGGTGAGGAGGCGCGGCGTGACGAACACGACCAGCTCCGTTTCGGTGTGCTGCTTCACGGTGGAGCGGAACAGGCTGCCGATGAGCGGGAGGTCGCCCAGGAACGGGATCTTGTTCCGGATCGAGCGCTCCTCCATCTGGCTCAAGCCCCCGATGATGATCGTCTCGCCGTCCCGAACGCGCATGATCGTCTCGGCGCGGCGGGTCGCCTTGTCGGGGAGGCCGGTGATCGGGTTGGGCGCGCCCCAGACGCGGATCCCCGGCTCCCCGTCCACGATGCTCTCGCCCTCGCCCCCGGTGTAGGGGGTCCCTTCCAGCCGGATCCCCGCGCCGATGAAGTTGATGGACCGGTCCCCGCCGCCGCCGTCCCGCCCCCGCAGCTCCACCGGGGTGCTCAGGAACCGCAGCCGCCCGATGAAGATGATCGCCTCGTGGGCGCTCACCG